>DASUNK010000624.1:0-12220 GCA_036277195.1 Longimicrobiaceae bacterium
GTGCGCGAAGATAAAGTGCAACCTGGTGTAGAAATACTTGGGAAGGCGGGCTTTGAAGGCGGAGACGAATAGTGGTGCCTTGGCGGCCGCTGTCGTGTTCCGTTACGAATGCGAGGGCGCTCCGTCCTTCCACGGTGATGACTCGCCGCTTGATATCACCACGCGGCGAGAACATGTTTCGGGTTTCGACTTCCAAGAGGTCACCGATCATGAATACTGACATGATGCCGATCCCAAACCGCGCAATCGGCGTAAATTCTACATCAGCCGTCCCAACGAGACGGCGAAACTCTGCCGAGTCGTAGTATGAACTACCTATCTTAAAGAAGTACTCGGCGAGGACATGATCATCCATTCCGATACCTTCATCCTCAATCTCAAGCCATTCTCGTCCCACACTGTCGATGAATGTGCCCACGCGGACAGGGGAAGCCTTATATCGAAGGTCAACCCGTTCACGGGCCAGCGTGGCATCAACCGCATTCTGAATAAGTTCGCGAACTGCGGCGGCTGGCTCGCTGTATAGGCGCTCGCCCATTAAGAGCGTGAGAACTGCCGACTGGTTCAGTCTGAAAGCAAGGTCCTTGTAGGTATAACCAATGGAGCGAATCCGCGGACGGACAATCAGTGGCAGGTCGAGCTTATAATCGGCTAAGACGGATGCTGAATTCTGCTTGATAACAGCCATGGTATCGCGGAGTTCACGTTCTATAATAGCACAGAATTCCCGGATTGCATGTTCAATCGCAGGTTGGGCGACATCTGCGTGAATCAGAATCTCATCATCAGTGAGTTCAATGGTATGGATCGCCAGATGCTTCTGCCACTCACGAAGGCTGACGGCGGCTCCAGGCAATGTGCGCGTTGCTATTCCGAGGTTTGTGAATAGCGATCGTGGGGTCCGCTCCCGGTCGAAATCCAGAATATCGGACAGCCGGAGCAATGCAGCGCAGAACTGCGCGTTCAGCCTTTCGCCGGCAATCAGCACATCTCGCGGGAATGTCTGGTCATACGGCCCCTTAGATTCGGCTAGCCAGCCGACATCTCGGTTGTGGCTGACACAGATGCTCACGATCGTTTCTCGAAGCGACACCCCACGAAACTGAAGTAGGTCGCGGGTCCCGGCGAACTCCTGTAACTGATCGATCACCTGATCATAGCGTGTGGGAGTCGCATGCATAGCCCGGAGATACGAGGCAAGCGCTACCTCTTGAAGCTGGTAGAGCTCCGCCTCTAGTAGAAATCGCTTTTCGTCGCTGGCTTGCTGAAGAGACTTGCGAGTCTCATCGATTGCGTGGGCGAGATCGGGCCAACCGCGAATGATGTCATCGAGCAGTGGTGAACCGACAATTTCCGCGCGGTCTGTGGCTGAAAGTGTCATCCCAGCATCGTGCAGGTATGCCACAACTATGAGAACCCCCACCTCAACTAATGATAAATTTTGCATTGTCTTGTCAGCCACGAGCTCGCCCATCAAGTGAACCACGCGCCGCGCGTGGCCAGCGTTGTGCAGAGTGTATTCTCGGAAGGGGCCCGCGATGATCGCGTCGAGAAGTGGTGTCGTGAGAGCAATAACAGTATCGACGGTAGCCAGGAAGTCCGCATGCCCAACGGCCTTGGCCTGCAACACCCGGTACAATCTGCAGTCATGTATGTTCGCGGGAGTTGGCGGGACGATGCTCATGTGTTCTTGAGGTTGAAGAAAATGCTCAAGCGCCGACACGCGTCTAGGGTAACAAGCAGCTAAGACAGCGAACTTTGGAGGCACGGAGAACATTGCATGTGGCACCGGGCCTGGTCAACACCAACCCTGTCACGGTATTGGCCAACTCCGTCCTGGCCGACGCAACCTACCTTGAGGCAATCACGCCGTCAGCGGCGTAGCGCGCAGACCAACTCGTATTCGCTGCTCGGCCAACCTGGTAATTCGTCCTCAATTCGGCGGCGGCGTCCGGTAAGCCGGGCTGCTCGGGTCCAGACGCGCCCAGCGCACTGTAGCCTCGGACATACCCTCTCCGCTGCGATGTCTGCGAGCATGGCCGTCGGTCAGGCGAGAACTCGCTTCCTTAAACTCCAATTGCTTACCCTCCGGGCGCCTCACCCGCCCGGCATAAAGTTGCGGAGGATGAACTCGGCCTCGGGGACGCCCTTGCGCCGGAACTCGGCCACCAGCGGCGCGGGGTCGTAGGGGACAGCGTGGAAGGTCAGCCGGTAGGGGTCGCCCGCCTCCAGCACGGCGAAGCGCGCCACCGCCTCGCGGCTGCACCCCAGCGAGCCGGGGTTCACGTAGCGCGCCCGCCCCTGCAGGTCCGAGAAGGGGTGGTGGTGGCCGTAGAACACGATCTCGCCCGCCTCGCCCGGGAAGAGCGCCTCCGCCTCGGCGCTCCCGCGCAGGTCGCGCGGCCGCGCGAAGCCGCCCCCCTCCAGCGGGTAGTGCAGCAGCTTCACCCGCTGCGCCCCCACCCGCTCCTCCGCCTCGTACGGCCACGCCCCCACCGCGGCGCGCAGCGCGGGGTCGAGCTGCTCGTGCACCCAGGCGATGTGCCGCCGCTCGCCGGTGGTCATCCAGGGCGGGCGCGGCTCGGGGAGGCCGGTGGCGAACCACTCGTCGTGGTTCCCCATCAGCAGCCGCACGTCCGGCTCGCCCAGCAGCACCTCCATCACCTCCGCCGGCTGCGGCCCGATGCCGATGACGTCGCCGGTGTGGTAGACGGCGTCCACGCCCAGCTTCCGGATCTCGGCCAGGGCGGCCCGGAGCGCCGGGAGGTTGGCGTGCACGTCCGTCATCACCGCGATGCGCATCGGCGGGTGCGGAGGGGTGGAGGGAGCGGCGTCAGCGCGCGGCGCCCGCGGCGAGGAAGGCCTCGAGCAGGTTCGCCGTGGCGTCCAGGTCGCGCACGTCGATGGCCTCGAAGGGCGAGTGGGAGTAGCGGATCGGCGGCGCCACCAGCAGCGTCTCCATCCCCTGGCGGAGGAGGTGCGCCCCGTCCGAGGAGTAGTGGTAGAGCACCGCGTCCTGCAGCGGGATGCCCTGCTCCTGCGCCGTCCGCCGCAGCGCGGCGATGAGCCGGCGCGAGTAGTGGGCCGAGGAGTCGCGGTGCACCAGCGCCGGCCCCGCCCCCAGCCGCACCGGGACGTGCGCCGCGCTCACCGTGGGGACGTCGCCCGCCAGCCCGTTGTCGACCACGATGCCGATCTCGAAGGCCCGCCCGTCGCGCGCCAGGCTGGAGGCGCCGATCATCCCGATCTCCTCCTGCACGGTGACGGCCAGGGTGAGGTCGCAGCGCCGCTCGGCCGGGGCCAGCCGGCGCGCCAGCTCCACCAGCACGGCCACGCCCAGCCGGTCGTCCATCGCCTTCCCCACCAGCAGGCGTCCCACGCGGCGCACCCCCGGGTCCCACACCATGCGCGTCCCCACCCGCACCCCGCGCTCGGCGCACTCGGCGGCGGTTAGCCCCACGTCCACGAAGAGGTCGTCCCACGAAAGGCGGGTGCGCTCCTTCTGCTCGGGGGTCAGCGCGTGCCCGGTGGTGGTGGCCACGAAGCCGGGGAGGGGGCCGGCGTCGGCCAGCACCTTCAGCGGCGCGCCCACGAAGTAGGGGAAGGCGAACTGGTCGCGCTCGCCCGGGAGCACGCGCAGGAAGCCCTCGGGGGTGATGGAGCGGACGATGAAGGAGAGCTCGTCGGCGTGGGCGGTGAGCAGCACCCGCGGGCCGGGCCCCGGGAGGCGGAGGTAGAGGTTCCCCACCGGGGTGCGGGTGAGCTCGCCCAGCCCCTGCCAGGCGCGCTCCACCCAGGCGACCACCGCCTCCTCCTGCCCGGTGGGCCCGGGGAGCTCGCAGAGGGCGCGGAGGAGCGCCTCCATCCCCTCGGCGCCGGGGCCGCCGCGGCCGGAGCGGGCGGCGGACTCCACCGCGGGCGCGGCGGCGGGCTCGGCGCGGAAGCCGGCGTCGCCCCGCTCGGGGTCGCGTCGTCTGAAGTCGGTCATAGCCCCTCGTCCGCGTCGGGCGTGGGGCCGGCCACGCGGCCGACGCCCTGCGCCAGGTAGCTCCGCGACAGCTCCACGTAGTGCCCGGCGCTGCCGGTGATCCAGCGGAGCGACTCGCCCTCCAGCTCCTTCTTCACCCGCGCGGGCGCGCCCGCGGCCAGGTGGCGGGGGGGCACCTCGTCGCCCGAGCCCACCACCGCGCCGGCGGCCACCAGCGCCGACTCGCCCACCACCGCGCGCTGCAGCACCACGGCGTTCATCCCGATCAGCGCCCCGCGCCCGATGACGCAGCTCTCCAGCACGGCGCCGTGCCCCACCGTGACCTCGGGGCCGATGACGGTGGGCCCCTGCGCGCTCACGTGCACCACGCAGTTGTCCTGCACGCTGCTGCGCGCGCCCACCCGGATCTCGTGCCGCGGCTCGTCGCCGCGGATGACGCAGCCGAACCAGACGCTGGCCTCGGCTTCGATGGTCACGTTCCCGATCACCACCGCCGTGGGCGCCACGAAGGCGCTGGGGTCGATGCGCGGGTGTATCCCCGCGTACGGCAAGATGGTCGCCATGTTCACTCCGACAGCACCGCGGCCAGCCGCGCGGCGTCGACGTTGCTCCCGGTGAGCACGACGGCCGCGGGGCCGGCGACGTCACCCACCGCCCCCTCCAGCACCGCCGCGGCGGCCACGGCGGCCGAGCCCTCGGCCACCACCCCCTCCTCCAGGTAGAGCCAGCGCATGGCCCGGCGCACGGCGCCCTCGGGCACCAGCACCACCTCGTCCACCACCCGCTGCGCCAGCGCCAGGCTGCGCGCGTCGATCTCCCCCGAGAGCCCCTCGCACAGCGTGGGCCCCTGCGGGGGGCAGCGCAGCGCGCCGGCCGCCAGCGAGGCGTGCATGGCCGCCGTGGCCTCGCTCTGCACCCCCACCACCCGCACCCCGCTTCCCAGCGCGTGCGCCACCGTCCCGATCCCCCCGACCAGCCCGCCGCCGCCCACGGGCACGACCAGCGTGCGCACCCCGGGGAGCTCGCGCACGATCTCCAGCCCCACCGTCCCCTGGCCGGCCACCACGGCGGGCTCGCTGTAGGCGTGGACGAAGCAGGCGCCGGTGCGCTCGGCGTGCGCCTCGGCGGCGCGGTGGGCGTCGTCGTACCCGCCGGGGACGGGGCGCACCTCCGCCCCCAGCCCGGCGATGCGGCGCCGCTTGGTCTCGGGGGCGTCGGCGGGGAGGTAGACCACCGCGGGCGCGCCGGCCAGTCGCGCCGCCAGCGCCACGCCCAGCCCGTGGTTCCCCGCCGAGGCGGTCACCACCCCCCGCCCGCGCGCCGCGGCGCCGAGCGCGGCCACCGCGTTGCAGGCACCGCGCAGCTTGAACGAGCCGGTGCGCTGGTGGGTCTCGAGCTTGAGGAAGACGTCGGTGCCGGCGCGGGCGGAGAGGGCGGCGGAGCGCTCCAGCGGGGTGGCACGGACGACGCCCTCCAGCCGCCGCGCGGCCGCCAGCACGTCCGCCAGGGTGGGGAAGGGGGGCGCTGCCGCGTCCCGGGAATGGAACGTGCGGGCAACCGCGCGCGTCGCGCCCGGACCCCTCACGGCAGGCGGAAGGTGGCGGTGCGCTCCACGGGGTGGCTGGAGGAGGTGAGCTGCGCCACCGCCGTGAACTGGCCCCCCGTCCCCGCGGGCGGCCGCCAGCTCTCGGCGAAGGTCTGCGTCTGCCCCGGCGCCAGCGGCACCTGGCGCACCGCCTGGGTGAACCCCATGTCGGCGGACCAGCGCCAGAGCTCGCGCCCGTCCGCGCGCACCACGAAGTCGTACGACTGGCCGCTGGGGAAGACCACCGTCACCGGCGCCGTGCCGGCGTTGGTGACGGTGAGGACGAAGCGCACGCTGTCGGGGAAGGTCTCCACCTGCAGCGACGTGGCGAGCCCGCCCGCCTGCGGCGCCCGCGGCGCCGGGTCGGCCGGGTCGTTCGCCTCCGGCGCGTCGGCCGTGGGGCGGGGGGCGCAGGCGGCCAGCGCCAGGAGGAGGGCCGCCGCCAGCCGGCCGGGGACGGGTGTGTGCATGGTTCGGGGCTCCCGGCGAGAGGCGTGGTTCGGTGCGGTCCGGCCACGGTGACGGCGCAAGATAGAGGCCCCCGTTCCGGGGCGCCAGCAGGCGCTCCGGGGGGTGGGAGCGGGAGCTTGCGAAATTTTTCACAAGAAGCTTGCGAAAAATTTCACAAGCTCCTATATTGGGCCCCGAAGACCCCTCTCGGCCAACTGGGAGCTGAGCCATGTCCCCGGATGAGAAGGACTTGCACCGCACGGAGCGGGGCGCGGCGGGGGCGGGGGAATACGCCGGGGTCGGGTTGCAGTTCGGGGGCGCCATCCTCTTTTTCCTCTTCCTGGGGAACTGGCTGGACGGCAAGCTGGGGACGAGGCCATGGCTGCTGCTGCTGGGGGTGTTCGTGGGGTTCGGCGCGGGGTTCCTCTGGATGTACCGGCGCCTGGTGGTGATCCCGCGCGAGCGGGGGAGGCGGCGGTGAGGGCGCGCTTCGCGGCGCTGGTGCTGGCGGCCGGGGCGCTGGTGTTCCTGGGCGGCTGGGTGCTGGCGCGCGGCGCGGCGGGCGCGGTGGCGGTGGGGGTGGCGGTGGGGTGCGCCTTCCAGCTCCTCCTCTTCGGCGTGGCGTCGGTGGCGTTCCCCGGCCAGCGGCTGGCCGCCTACGGGGTGGGGCTGCTGGGCCGGCTGGTGCTGCTGGTGGCCGCGCTCCTGTTCGTGCCCACCACGGGGCTGCCGGTGGGGCCCACGCTCTTCTCGCTGGTGGCGGTGCTCTTCGCAACCACGTTACTGGAGCCGGTGCTGTTCGCGGCCGGCGCGCGCAAGCTCGGATGATCGCAAGCATCGCAGTGCTGCTCACGCTGGCGGGCGCGGTCCCGCCGCAGCAGGCGGAGGCGCACGCTCCCGCCGCCCCGCAGGCCGAGGCGCCGCACGGCGCCCCCACGCGCCAGGCGGAGGCCGACGAGCACGCCGTGGAGACCATGGCCGGCGCGCACGAGGCGGAGGAGTCGCACGGGGCGGGCGGCGGCATCGACTTCATGCACCACATCCAGGACTCCCGCGAGTGGGAGCTCCCCTTCGGGCAGGTGGTCCACTTCCCCCCGAAGGGCTCGTGGATGGTGGGCCCCTTCGACATGACGCCCACCAAGCACGTCCTCTTCCTCTGGATCTCCGGCGCGCTGGTGCTGGTCACCCTGCTGATGGGCGCCGCGCTGGCCGCGCGCTCCGAGCGCGGGCGCACCGCGGGGAAGCGCCACAACGCCATCGAGGCGCTGGTGCTCTTCGTGCGCGACGAGGTGGTGATGCCGAACGTGGGGCACGGCGGCGAGCGCTACGCGCCCTTCATCTGCACCCTCTTCTTCTTCATCCTCTTCGCCAACCTGCTGGGGCTCATCCCCTTCGGCTCCACCGCCACCGCCAACATCTCGGTGACGGCGGGGCTGGCGCTCATCACCCTGGTGGTGGCCGAGATCGGCGGGCTGATCGCGCTGGGGCCGAAGCACTACATGAGCACCATCTTCTTCCGGCCGAAGGGGATGAACCCGGTGGGGGCGTGGACGATGGCGATCCTGCTCTCGCCGATCGAGCTCCTGGGCAAGTTCGCGCGCCCGTTCGCGCTGGCCATCCGCCTGATGGCGAACATGACGGCGGGGCACATCGTGCTCCTCGCCATGATCTCGCTCATCTTCGTCTTCGGCAGCCTGGCCGTGGCGGTGGGGCCGGTGCTGATGGCGGTGGCGATCACCTTCCTGGAGCTGTTCGTGGCGTTCCTGCAGGCGTTCATCTTCGCCGTGCTCACCAGCGTGTTCATCGGGCTGGTGCGGCATGCGCATTAACGGCAGTCCTAAGTCCTGAGTCCTAAGTCCTAAGTAGTTCAGGACTCAGGACTTAGGACTCAGGACTAAGAAGGTGTCGGTTCGCGGCGCACCGTCCGAAAAAAGCGCCGCCGGCGGGGGCCCGCTCCTCCCCCGTCGTACAGTACCCGGGAGATGGGCGCCCGGGGAGGACGCGCGGCGCGCTGCGCCGGGAAGCGTCCGCGGCCCACGCGGCCGCCACGGAGCCGTGCCCGAGGCGGACACACGCAGTCTCGCAGAGGAGATCGACACATGCTGCAGGCAGACACTGCCAACGCCCTGGCCAACGGCCTCATGGGCGCGGGGATCGGGGCCGGCCTCGCCGTCATCGGCGCGGGGATCGGCATCGGCCTCATCGGCCGCGGCGCCACCGAGGGGATGGCGCGCCAGCCCGAGATGGCCGGCACCATCCAGACCGCCGCGCTGATCCTGGCGGCGTTCGTGGAAGGCGCCACGCTGTTCGCCATCGTGGTGACCTTCATGATCCAGCAGAAGTTCGGCTGAGAAGCCCGATGCTCCCGCGGGGCGCGCCGTGCGCCCCGCGGGGGCGCTGAACCCGACCACGAATCCGGACACGCAGATGCGTCTCTCGCTCTCTCTGGCCCTCGCCCTCCTCGCCGGCACCGCCGCGCCCCTGCTGGCGCAGCACGCCGAGGAGGAGCCCGGCGGGCTGCTCGCGGTGAACCCCGGGCTCACCATCTGGACGATCATCGTCTTCCTGGTGGTGCTGGCGGTGCTCTCCCGCTTCGCCTTCCCCAAGATCCTGGGCGCGGTGGAGGCCCGCGAGAAGCACATCGAGCAGCTCACCGCGGCCGCCGAGCAGGACCGCGCCGAGGCCGCCGCCCTGGCCGAGGAGAACCGCCGGCTCCTGGAGGAGACCCGCGCCAAGATCCAGGAGGCCGTCAACGGCGGCCGCGCCAGCGCCGAGCGGCTGGTGGCCGAGGGGCAGGAGCGCGCCCGCGCCGAGTACCAGCAGATCATGGAGCGCGCCCGCGCCGACGTGGCCACCGAGCGCCAGCAGGTGCTCGACGGCGTGCGCCGCGACGCGGTGGACGTGGCCATCCGCGCCGCCGAGAAGCTGGTGCGGCACACGCTCGACTCCGAGGACAACCGGCGCCTGGTGCGCGAGTACCTGGCGCAGGTGGAGCCCGCGCCCACCCGCGCCCCGGCGGGGGCCTGAGGCCATGCGCTCCTCGACCGTCGCCCGCAACTACGCCGACACGCTGCTCGCCCTGGCCGAGCGCCACGGCGGCCGCGCCGCGGTGGAGGAGTACGGGCGCGCCCTCGACGCGCTGGCCGCCCTGCTGGAGGGCGAGCCGCGCCTGCGCCAGTTCCTGGAGACGCCGCGCGTGAACGCCGACGCCCGCAAGCAGGCGCTGCGCGCCGCCCTGGCCGGCCGCGTCCCCGAGATGTTCCTGCGCTTCGTGCTGGTGATGGTGGACAAGCGGCGCCAGGCGCTCCTGCGCCAGGTGGCCGCCGAGTACCGCGACCGGGTGGACCAGCTCCTGGACCGGGTGCGGGTGCGGGTGACCCTCTCGCACCCCCCGGACCCGGGGCTCGAGGACGAGATCCGGCGCGCGCTGGAGACGTGGCTGGGCCGCAGCGTGGTCCCCACCTTCACCGTGGACCCGGAGATCGTCGGCGGGGTGGTGGTGCGCGTGGGAGACCAGATCCTGGACGGCTCGGTGAGGAGCCGGGCCGAGCGGCTGCGCCGGCACCTGCAGGGCGCCGCGCTCCCCGAGACGCTGGCGGCGGACTAAATCATACCGGAAAGGACTGAGGAGATGGCGGTCGACACCCAGCTCCGCGCGAGCGAGATCAAGAACGTCCTGCTCGGCGAGATCGAGCGGTACGAGGAGGCGCTGCAGGCCGAGGAGATCGGCGAGGTGCTGGAGGCCAAGGACGGGATCGCCCGCGTCTACGGCCTCGGCGGCACCATGGCCAGCGAGATGCTCGAGATCACCTCCAGCGAGACGGGCGAGACCGTCACCGGGCTGGCGCTGAACCTGGAGGAGGACAACATCGGCGCCGTGATCCTGGGCGACTGGACGGTCCTCCGCGAGGGCGACCAGGTCCGGCGCACCGGGCGCGTGCTCGACATCCCCGTGGGCCCCGGCTACCTGGGGCGGGTGGTGAACCCGCTGGGCGAGCCGATCGACGGCAAGGGGCCGATCGACGGCCTCGACGGCCGCCGCCAGGTGGACATCGTGGCCCCCGGCATCGTCCTCCGCCAGCCGGTGAAGGAGCCGCTGCAGACGGGGGTGAAGCCGATCGACGCCCTCATCCCGATCGGGCGCGGGCAGCGCGAGCTGATCATCGGCGACCGCGGCACCGGGAAGACGGCCATCGCCATCGACACCATCATCAACCAGAAGGGGCAGGGCGTCGTCTGCGTCTACGTCGCCATCGGGCAGAAGGCCTCGACCGTGGCGGGGGTGGTGCAGCGGCTGACGGACGCGGGCGCCATGGAGTACAGCATCGTGGTGGCCGCCACCGCCAGCGACCCCGCGCCGATGCAGTACATCGCCCCCTACGCCGGGACGGCGCTGGCCGAGTACTTCATGTACACGCGCGACCCCGGGACCGGGCGCGGCACCGCCACCCTCTGCGTCTACGACGACCTTTCCAAGCAGGCGGTGGCGTACCGGCAGATGTCGCTGGTGCTGCGCCGCCCGCCGGGGCGCGAGGCGTACCCGGGCGACGTGTTCTACCTGCACAGCCGGCTGCTGGAGCGCGCGGCCAAGCTCTCCGACGAGCAGGGCGGCGGCTCCCTCACCGCGCTCCCGATCATCGAGACGCAGGCGGGCGACGTGTCGGCGTACATCCCCACCAACGTGATCTCGATCACCGACGGGCAGATCTTCCTGGAGAGCAACCTCTTCTACTCCGGGGTGCGCCCGGCGGTGAACGTGGGGATCTCGGTGTCGCGGGTGGGCGGCTCGGCGCAGATCAAGGCGATGAAGAAGGTGGCCGGCAAGCTCAAGGGCGAGCTGGCGCAGTACCGCGAGCTGGAGGCCTTCGCCGCCTTCGGCAGCGAGCTCGACGCGGTGACGCAGCGGCAGCTGGCCCGCGGCGCCCGCTCGGTGGAGGTGCTCAAGCAGAAGCAGTACGCCCCCATGCCGGTGGAGCACCAGGTGGCGATCATCTTCGCGCTCACCAACGGCTACCTCGACCCGGTGGACATCGGGCAGGTGGGGGCGTGGGAGCGCGACTTCCACATCTTCCTGCGCACCCAGCACCCGGAGATCCTGCAGGGGATCCGCGAGAGCAAGGACCTCCCGGCCGAGGCCGAGCAGGCGCTGCGCGCGGCGATCGAGCGCTACGCCGACCTCTTCGCGGACCCGCACTCGCCGGTGGGGACGGAGGACTACGCCGCCAGCCCGATCCTGCACGAGACCGACGCCGACCGCCGCATGTCCGAGGAGCAGCTGCGGATGTCGTCGCGCCCCGCGGCCAACGCCGCGGCGGCGAGGCAGTCATACTAACGGCAGTCCTGAGTCCTGAGTCCTAAGTACAAAACTACTCAGGACTCAGGACTCAGGACTTAGGACTCAAAAGGCCATGGCCAAGGCACGAGAGCTAAAAGGACGCATCCGCTCGGTCCAGAACACGCGCAAGATCACCCGGACGATGGAGATGGTGGCCACGTCCAAGCTCAAGCGCGCCCAGGAGCGGGTGGAAGCCGCCCGCCCCTACGCCGAGCGGCTGGCGGCGGTCATCTCGCGGCTGCTCACCCCCGAACTGGCCGCCCGCTACCCCCTGCTCCGGCAGCCGGAGCGGGTGCAGCGCGCCGCCGTGCTCCTGGTCACCTCCAACCGCGGCCTGGCCGGCGCCTTCAACGCCAACCTCATCCGCGAGGCCCGCTCCCTGGTGCAGCGGCTGCGCGGCGAGGGGGTGGAGACCGAGCTGCACATCGCCGGGAAGAAGGGGATCGGCTACTTCCGCTTCCAGGGCGAGACCCTCTCCGCCGCCGTCGCCGACATCGGCGACCGCCCCGGCGCCTCCGACGCCGAGCGGCTGGTGAACGACCTGATGGCCCGCTTCGAGGCCGGCGAGCTCGACGCGGTGCACGTGGTCTACGCCCGCTTCGTCTCCGCGCTCTCCACCCCGCCCGCCGTCATCCCCCTGCTGCCGGTGCAGCCGCCCGAGGCCGGCGGCGAGGGCGGGGGGCGCGCGGTCGACTACCTGGTGGAGCCCTCGGCCGACGAGATCCTCAACCGCATCCTCCCCCTGTACGTGCGCAACAGCGTGTACCGGGCCCTGGTGGAGACGGCCGCCGCCGAGCAGGGCGCCCGCCGCACCGCCATGAAGAACGCCACCGACAACGCCAGCGACCTGCTGGAGATCCTC
>DASUNK010000625.1:0-3007 GCA_036277195.1 Longimicrobiaceae bacterium
AGATGAAGCCGAGCACCACGAAGATGATGAACGCCTGCGCCCGCGACTGCATCTTCACCCAGCGCGGGTTGATCAGCCCCAGCAGGAGCCCGCCGATCGAGCCGAGGAAGAGGATGAAGTACAGGCTCTCCATATCCAACCCCTCGCGTATGCGTGAGTTCGCCGCGCCCCCGCGCTATACCCCTCGCGGGCGGACGCGCCGCTCGGCCAGGGCCAGCACCGCGTCCACCAGCAGCGCCAGCAGGGCGGCCGGAATGGCGCCGGAGAGGATCATCCGCGTGTCCGAGAGCGCCAGCCCCGCCACGATCGGGTCGCCCAGCCCGCCCGCGCCGATGAACGCCGCCAGCGTGGCCGTCCCCACGCTGATGACCGCGGCGGTGCGGATGCCGGCCATGATCACCGGCGCGGCCAGCGGCAGCCGCACGTGGCGCAGCACCTGCCCCGGGCTCATCCCCAGCGCGCGGGCGGCCTCCACCGCCTCGGGCCCCGCGCCGCGCACGCCGCTGTAGGTGTTCCGTACGATTGGATACAGCGAATAGAGGAAGAGCGCAACGAGCGCCGGCGCCACCCCGATCCCCAGCAGCGGGATCATGAAGGCCAGCAGCGCGATCCCGGGCACCGTCTGCAGCACCCCCACCGCGCGGATGGCGCCCTCCGCCCGCCCGGCGCGCACCCGCTCCAGCGACACCCCCAGCGGCACCGCCACCGCGATCGCCATCGCCAGCGAGAGCCCCACCAGCAGCAGGTGGCGGAGCGTGCGCCCCAGCAGCGCCGCCCGCTCGCTCCACAGGTACGCCGCCAGCGAGCCCTCGCGCGCCGGCGCGCGCCGCCCGGCCGGCGCCGTCCCCGCGCCCGCCAGCAGTCCCAGGTCGCGCAGCGCGTCGCGGGCCACGACGGCGACGGCGTGCCCGTCCACCTCCACGCGGCGGTTGAGCCCGCGCATCCGCACCTCGTCCAGCCGCCCGCTCAGCTCGGTGAGCACGGCCACGGCCCCGGGCGACTCGCGCTGGAGCCGTGCGCCCACCAGCGCCGCCGCCTCGTACGGGGGAAAGAAGCCGCGGTCGTCCTCCAGCACCACCAGGTCGTAGCGGGAGATGAGCCCGTCGGTGGAGTAGCCGTCGATCACGTCCACCTCGCCCCCGGCCAGCGCCCGGTACTTCACCGACTGCACCAGCGAGCGCACCTGGCGGGGGCGCAGCCCGTACGCGCGGCGCAGCCCCGGCAGCCCGTCGTCGCGGCCGATGAAGTCCGGGGTGAAGCCGCCGGTGAGCTGCGGCGAGGCGCGCGCCAGGTCGCTGAGCGTGCGCAGCCGGTGGCGCTCCGCCGTCTCGCGGCGCACGGCGATGGCGTAGGTGTTCTCGAAGCCGAGCGGCGGGAGCCAGCGCACGCCCCACCGCCGCGCGAACTCGCGCGCCACGCGGCCGTAGACGGCGCGCGGGTCCGGCACCGGGTCCTCGCCCAGTATCGCCAGCAGCCCCGTGCCCGTGTACTCCGGGTAGACGTCGATGGCGCCGGAGCGCAGCGCGCCGAAGGCGATCTCGGTGGCGCCGAGCCCCGGCCGCCGGTCCACGCGGAAGCCGCGCGCCTCCAGCAGCTGCGCGAACATCTCGGCCAGCACGTAGCTCTCGCCGAACGGCTTGGAGGCCACCACCACCGGCCGCCCCGGCGCCTGCCCCGCGGCGGGGGCGGCCAGGGAGGCGAGGAGTAGGAGGAGGATGAGCGGCGCCGTCACGCGGCCACCATCCGGGCGCGGGCCAGCAGGTCGCGCACGTAGTCCGTGGCGGGGGAGGCGAGGAGCGTTGCGGGAGATGCCACCTGCTCGACGCGGCCGCGCCGCAGCACGGCGATGCGGTCGGCCAGGAGGGCGGCCTCGTGCAGGTCGTGCGTCACCAGCAGCGCCGTGACGCCCAGCCCGCGGCGCAGCGCGTGGAAGCTCTCCTGCAGCTCGGCGCGGGTGATGGCGTCGAGCGCGCCGAACGGCTCGTCGAGGAGCACGATGGAGGGGCGCGCCGCCAGCGCCCGTGCGATGGCGACGCGCTGCCGCTGCCCGCCGGAGAGCTCGCGCGGCCAGCGCGCGCCGAAGTCCTCCGCCGGGAGCCCCACCCGCTCCAGCGCCTCGGCGGCCAGCGCGTCCGCCGCCGCGTCGCCGCGGAGCCAGGGGACGAGCGCGGCGTTGCGCAGCACCGTCCAGTGGGGGAGGAGCCCGCCCTCCTGCGGCACGTAGCCCACGCGGCGGCGCAGCTCCACCGGGTCGAGCCCGCGCACGTCCGCGCCCTCCACCCGCACCGTACCGGCCTCCGGCTCGGTCATGCGGTTGAAGCAGCGGAGCAGCGTGGTCTTCCCCGAGCCGCTCTCGCCCACCAGCGCCACGCACTCGCCCGCCGCCACCCGCAGCGACACGCCGTCGAGCGCCGCCGCGCCGCCGTAGCGCCGGGTGACGGACTCGGCTTCGAGCACGGGGGTCGGGTCGGGAGGCGACATGGTCGGCAATGATGGGCGATCAGGGGTGGAGGGGCAACGAAAACGAAACCCTTGACTGGCGAATCCCATCGACCGAACATTACCTAAGAATCTTAGGCAATCCTCCTGATGGGGTGCACAGCGATGGCGGACACCGGGCTCCAGCTCCTGCGCGGCACGCTGGACATGCTCATCCTCAAGACCCTCACCGCCGGGCCGCTGCACGGCTACGCGGTGGCCGAGCGCATCGCCGAGCGCACGCAGGGAGTGCTGGGGATCGAGGACGGCGCGCTCTACCAGTCGCTCCACCGCATGGAGGAGCGCGGCTGGGTGGAGTCGGAGTGGGGGCGCGCGCCGGAGACGGGGAAGCGCGCCCGCTACTACCGCCTCACCGACGAGGGGTGCGGCCAGCTCCGCCTGGAGACGGCGAGCTTCCAGCGCTACGTGGAGGCGGTGTTCCGCGTGCTGGAGCCGGCCACGTGAGCGCCCCGTTCCGCCACCTGGGCCGCGGCGCCGCGCAGGTGCGCCGCGAGGTGGACGAGGAGAT
>DASUNK010000626.1:0-2784 GCA_036277195.1 Longimicrobiaceae bacterium
CGCGCGCCGCCGGTGCGCTCCACGTACGCCATCGAGGCGAAGCCCGTAACCCGCGCCACGCGGGCCCCGCCGCGGCGGAGCGAGTCCAGCAGCGCCTCGGTGCGCCGCCCGAGGACCTGGGTGCTGGAGAGGACCACGTCCGCCCCCAGCAGTGCGCGCGACTCGCGGCGCACCCCCGCCGCCAGGCTGGCCGCGAACGACTGGGTGGCCACCAGCGCGGCCACCCCCAGCGAGATGGAGGAGAGGAAGAGGAGGAGCCGCCGCCGGGCGAAGCGGCTCTCCCGCCACGCCAGGCGCAGCAGCGGGCGCAGGTGGGTCACGCGGCCGGGCCCCGCTCGTCGGCCACGATGGCGCCGTCGGCCAGGCGGATCACCCGGCGCGCGCGGGCGGCCAGGTCGGGGTCGTGCGTCACCAGCACCAGGGTGGTCCCCTGCTGGCGGTTGAGCGCGGTGAGCAGGTCGATGACGCGCCCGCCGGTGGCCGCGTCCAGGTTGCCGGTGGGCTCGTCGGCGAAGAGGATGGCGGGCGCGTGTACGAACGCCCGGGCGATGGCCACGCGCTGCTGCTCGCCGCCGGAGAGCTGGGCGGGGTAGTGGTGCTCGCGCCCATCCAGTCCCACGCGGGCCAGGAGCGCCTCCGCCCGCGGGCGGGCGTCGGGCGCGCCCGCCAGCTCCAGCGGCACCTCCACGTTCTCGCGGGCGGTGAGGGTGGGGATGAGCTGGAAGCTCTGGAAGACGAAGCCGATGCGCTCGCGGCGCAGCCGGGCGCGCGCGTCCTCGGAGAGCGCGCCCAGTGGAATGCCGTCGAGGGTCACCGAGCCGCCGGTGGGGCGGTCGAGCCCGGCCAGCAGCCCCAGCAGCGTCGTCTTCCCGCTCCCCGAGGGACCCACGATGGCCACCGTCTCGCCGCGCTCCACGCGGAAGCTTACGTTCCTCAGGGCGGCCACCGGGTGGCCGCCGCTGGCGTACGTCTTGTGAAGGTCCTGAACGATGAGCATGCGCGCGTCCGTCCTGCTGCTGGGGGTCTGCTTCATTGTCGGCTGCCGGGAGGGCGAAAGCAATCGCCCGCCCGGCCAGGTCGCTGCAGGGGAGGAGCGCGCCGCGCCCGCGGGGGAGCGGAAGGTGGTGATGGTGGTGGGCACCAGCCTGACGGCCGCGCTGGGGCTGGACCCGGAGCAGGGCTACCCGGCGCGGCTGCAGGAGAAGGTGGACTCGGCGGGGCTCCCCTTCGACGTGGTGAACGCCGGCCACAGCGGCGAGACCTCGGCCGGCGCGCTGAGCCGGATGCGCCGGTGGCTCGTCCGCCAGCCCTTCGACGTGCTGGTGCTGGAGACGGGGGCCAACGACATGCTGCGCGGGGCGAGCGTGGACTCGCTGCGCGCCAACCTGCAGGCCATCATCGACACGGTGCGCGGGGCGCGGCCGGACGCGCGCATCGTGCTGGCGGGGATGGTGGCGGCGCCGAACCTGGGGCGGCGCTACGCCGAGGCGTTCGGGGCGGTGTACCCGGAGCTGGCGCGGGAGAACGGGGTGGTGCTGATCCCCTTCCTGCTGGAGGGAGTGGCGGGCGACACGGCGTTCAACCTGGGCGACGGCATCCACCCGAACGAGCGCGGGCACGGGGTGATCGCGGCCACGGTGTGGCGGACGCTCGAGCCCGTCCTCCGCGCCGAGGCGGCGGAGTAGCCCCCTCCCTGGCTCGCAAGACTCGCCTGTCCCTCCCCCGTTCCGGGGGAGGGGAATGCCGGGTCCGATGCCGCAACACGGCAGTCATTCCGAGGCCCGGCCACGGTGAAGCCGCCGCTGCATCTTAGACGGCAGGGCCGTGGAATCTGGCCGAGGCATGGCAGGTGGCCCGGTGCGGCAGCCCCACGAATGCCGAGGCTGCATCCCCACCCGCGATCACCTGCACCCCGCGTAGGGGCGCGATTCATCGCGTCCGCTGGATGCTTGCGATGTACTTCCGCCGGCGGATTGGGCATGGCCCTGGGGTCGCTTATCTTGCCATTGTTCGTCTGTCGAACCTCCGCCGCTCGCCACCTCCTCCCTTCAAGTACCTCCGACAATGGCTCTCCTCGAAACACTCATGTCTGCCGTCGCGGAACCGCTCGCGAGGCTGCTGCTCAAGAACTATCTGGGCGAGCCCGCAGAGGGGGTGGCCGGCGGACTGCTCGACGTGGCAAAGAAGCGCCTCGGCTCGTACACGGAACAGCGCGAGGCGGCGCGGCAGTTCGAGCGTCTGGGCGAGCAGGTGGTGCTGCGGCTAGTACCGCTGTTCGAGCGCGAGGAACGGAACGCACGGGTGAACGTGCCCACGGTCGCCGACGAGCTGCGCTGGACGCTGGAGGGCAACGTCTCGGCGGAGTTCTTCCTGAGCCGTGAGCTAGACCCCGCGAAGTTGGCGGCGTCGCTACGCGAGGCACGTCCCATTCGTAAAGAGCTGCTGTCGGCCGCGGAGGTGGCGCTATACAACGTGGCGCTGGACGAGGCCGTGCGCTACGTAGTGCAGGTAGCATCGCAGCTACCACGCTTCCAACAGAGTCTGGCCGCGCAAAGCCTCGCGCGCCTCGGCCGTATGGCGGATCAACTGGACGCCGTGCTTGACGCCACGCACGACCTCGAGCGGAGTGTAGCAGTTCTGGTAACAAAAGCGGCCGAAGAAGACGAGAGGGCGTGGCGGTTCGAGGCCGACTACCGGCTAGCAATTATGCGCAACTTGGACGAGTTGGAGCTGTTCGGGGTAGACGTGGCTGAAGAGTCCAGGCGCCACGCCCTTTCCGTGGCG
>DASUNK010000627.1:0-2286 GCA_036277195.1 Longimicrobiaceae bacterium
CGGGCTCCCCGGGTCCAGCGCGTCCACGAACCAGAGCCGCTCCTGCGCGAACGTCACCGGCAGGTCGCCCTCGCGCGCGGCGGGGGCGATGGCGCCCTCGCCGGCCGCCGCGCCGGTGCCGCGCAGACGCTCGATCTCGGCTGCAAGCTCGGAGAGGACCGGCCGCTCGAAGACGGCGCGCAGCGGGAGGTCCACGCCGAACACCACGCGGACGCGCGCGACGATGCGGGTCGCGAGCAGCGAGTGCCCGCCCAGGTCGAAGAAGCGATCCTCCACCCCCACCCGCTCCAGCCGCAGCACCTCCGCCCAGATCCCCGCCAGCACCTCCTCGGTCGGCGTGCGCGGCGCCACGTACCGGTCCTCCGCCGACGCGAGCTCCGGCGCGGGGAGCGCCTTGCGGTCCAGCTTGCCGTTGGGGGTAAGGGGAAGCGCATCCAGCGACACGAACGCGCTCGGCACCATGTAATCCGGCAGGCTGCGGCCCGCGTGCGCCCGCAGCGCGTCCGCCTCCGCCGCGCCCACGACGTACGCCACCAGGCGCGTGTCCCCCGCCCCGGCCGTGCGCGCGACGACGGCGCACTCCACCACGGCCGGATGGCGGCGCAGCACCGCCTCGATCTCACCCGGCTCGATGCGGAAGCCGCGCACCTTCACCTGCGCGTCCAGGCGGCCCAGGTAGTCCAGCACGCCCTCCGCCGTCCACCGCGCGCGGTCGCCCGTGCGGTACAGCCGCGCGCCCGGCTCCGCCGAGAACGCGTCCGGCACGAAGCGCTCGGCCGTCAGGTCGGGCCGGCCCAGGTAGCCCCGGGCCACGCCGTGGCCGCCGATGAACAACTCGCCCGGCACGCCCGCCGGCTGCGGACGCAGGGCCGCATCCAGCACGTACACGCGCGTGTTCGCGATCGGGCGGCCGATGGGGACCAGCCCCTCGACGACTTCGACCGCGTGGGTGGCGGACCAGACGGTGGTCTCCGTCGGGCCGTACATGTTGACGAGGCCGTTCGGCAGCACCGCCGTGATCTGCGCCGCCAGGTCCGAGGGCAGCGCTTCGCCGCCGAGCAGGATGCGCTCGAGTCCCGACAGCGCCCCGGTCCCGCTCTCCGCGATCATCATCGCCGCGAGGGAGGGCGTGCACTGCAGGTGCGTGACCGCGTGGCGGCGGATCTGCTCCGCGATGGACTCGCCGTCGCGCGCCCTGTCCGGCTCCGGCTGCACGACCACGCGGAAGCCGCGCGCCAGCGTCCAGAGCAGCTCCAGCACGTGGATGTCGAAGCTGATGCGCGTCACGGCCAGCCACGTCCCCGCCGCCGATCCGCCCACCCGCTCGTCCATCCCGGCGAAGAAGCTCACCGCGTTCCCGTGCGTCACCTGCACGCCCTTCGGCTTGCCCGTCGAGCCGGAGGTGTAGATGACGTATGCCGCGTTCGCCGCATCGACCGAGGTCTGCGGCGCATCGGCAGAATTCGATGCGATCGCAGCCGCGTCCTCATCCACCGAGACGATCCGCACACCGTCCGTCGGCAGCAGGCCGCGCAGCGAACGCTGCGTGACCAGCAGCGGCGCGCCGGAATCCTGTAGCATGTACGCCAGGCGATCCGCCGGATAGGACGGATCCAGCGGCAGGTACGCGGCGCCGGACTTCAGCACGGCCAGCATCGCCACCACCATCTCCGCCGAGCGATCCACGCAGATGCCCACGCGCGCCTCCGGCGCGGCGCCGAGCCCGGCCAGGTGGTGCGCCAGGCGGTTCGCCCGCGCATCCAGCTCCGCGTACGTGAGCGACTCCTCCTCGAAGCGCACGGCCACCGCGTCCGGCGTGCGCGCCGCCTGCACCTCGAACAGCGCGTGGATGCAGGCACCCGCGGGATACTCCGCGTCCGTGCGGTTCCACTCCTCCACCACCTGCCGGCGCTCCGCCTCCGGCAGGACGTCGAGGCTCCCGATCGCCCGCCCGGGAGAGATCTCCAGCGCCTCGACCAGCCGCTCCAGTGCCGTGTGCATCATCCGGCACACCCGCTCCGCGTCCGCGGGGGCCGTCACCTGCGCCGACAGCGAGAACTCCTCCCCCAGGTCGTCCACCGAGAGCACCACGGGGTAGTTCGTCCGCTCCTGTGCGCCAATCTCCCGCACGCCCTCCGCCGGCTGCCCCGCCTGCTGCGAACGACTCGTCGCGCCGCTGTAGCGATAGTTCAGCAGCGAGGTGAACAGCGGCGCGGGTGCCGCCACACCGCTGCTGCGCTGCGCCAGCGCCAGCGAGGCGTGCTCGTGCCGCAGCAGGTCCGCCAG
>DASUNK010000628.1:0-6151 GCA_036277195.1 Longimicrobiaceae bacterium
GTCGCCGGCCAGGCAGACACGGAGCGCACGCTCCGGCTCCTGGCCGGCGCCTTCGCCGTTAGGGGGGTGGCGATCGACGTGGTGCAGACCGGCGGCCCGGGCGACGCGGAGCGCTTCGCCCGCGAGGGCGCCACCCGCGGCTACCGCGCGGTGGTGGCGGTGGGGGGCGACGGAACCGTGGCCGAGGTGATCACCGGGCTGGCGGGGACGGGCGTGCCGCTGGGGATCATCCCCAAGGGCACGGGGAACCAGGTGGCGTGCAACCTGGGGATCCCCCGCGCCGCCGAGGGCGCGGTGGAGGTGGCGGTCAACGGCGCGGTGCAGGCCATCGACCTGGGGCGGCTCGCCGACGGGCGCTACTTCGCCGTGGCGGCCGGCGCCGGGTGGGACGCCGAGGTGCTGGCCATCGCCACCCGCGAGCTGAAGGACCGCTGGGGGTTCGGGGCGTACGTCTACGCCGGGCTGCGGGTGGGGGTGTCGTCCGTCCCCGCGCTCTACCGCATCACCGCCGACGGCCGCTGCCTGGAGGTGAAGGCGGCGATGGTGCTGGTGGCCAACATGGGGCAGATCGCCGGCGCGCTCCCCAGCCTGCCGGTGCGCGTGGGCCCCGCGGTGAGCTTCCACGACGGCAAGCTCGACGTGTGCATCTTCGCCCCGCGCACGCTCGCCGGGGCCGCGGCGGTGTTCTGGCGCATGGCCCGCGGGCGCTACGAGGGCACCGACCGCATGCTCTTCCTCCAGGCCGAGGAGGTGCTGGTGGAGGCGGACCCCGCGGTGATCACCGAGATCGACGGCGAGGTGATCGGCCAGACGCCGCTCTCCGCGCGCGCGGTGCCGGGCGGCATCCACGTCCTGGTGCCGAAGTAGTGCGAAGTGCGAAGTGCGAGGGGGTCCGGACGCGCTGACTGTCATTCCGAGCGGCGCCGCATCACCTCGCCATCCCACCTCGCATGAGTCGGGCGGCGCCCGAGGAATCTAGCCGCCTGACCCGGACCTTTCCCCGTAGCGCCGTCCCCGCCGCCACTCCCGCGCAGCGACCCTCCTGTCATTCCGTGCGAGGAATGAGTGCTCGCTGGAGCGGCGCTCCCACTGGCTGAACCGTGCTCCTTCGCGGCCGCCGCATCGGTGAGGCTGCCGCACCCATCTCCCAGCCATCCCTCGGCCAGATTCTTCAGCCCTGCATGCTGCGGTGCACCGGCTGCTTCCGTTGGCCGGGCTTCAGAATGACATAACGCGTAGGGACGCGATTCATCGCGCCCGTGCCGGCCTCGCCCGTACGTCCTACGTCCGCGGAGCGCACGGACCGGCCTTGCAGTCGGCGAAGGCCGACTTCGCGTCGTTGTTGCCCGCGGTTTCAACCGCTGGGGTTGGGCTGCCGGCCAGGGCCGCAATGCAGGCGCCGCCCATGCCCTCGACGGCGCTCCACTTGACGTTCCGGCGCAAGCCGATACGCCACTGCCACTTGGCAGGGTGTCAGCCGCTCCATTGGTGCCCAAGCGAAACGCGCTTCATTTTGCAACGACACGATCATCTCAATTTCGTGCAGGTTAAATTCCGAATTTAGGGCTAAAAAAGTGTTGTTGCCCGTGCCTTCCGATTCCGGCGACACGGCAAGTCGCGACGCGGTATTCCCTCCCGTATCGCCCGTGTATCGCCTCCGCAACCCGCTGTAAACCTTGTGTTTGTGCACACCGGCCCGTCCGGGGCGTGTGGGGACACTGGCGCGCCTCCCACCTTTGCGCTATTTTCGTCCGCACAACTTCACCCCGCAGAAATGACCGGCCGGTGACCCATTCGGAGTGCAGGGAGGCGCGTTCCTTGCTGCCGGGCGCACAGGTCGAAGTGATACGGCAAGCAGTTTCAGGGAGTACCGGGCCGCCACCAGAAAGACAGGTGGCTGGCGCGGCGGCCTGTCGTCGCCGCTGATTTTTGGCCGCCGGTAGAACCGGTTTTCCCGTTCGGTCCTCGCAACCCCGACGCAAGTCCCAGGAGGTGTCGTCGTGAGCCAGCTCCCGTCCCGTGTCCGCGCCTCTGCCCTGGCGGGCATCGTCGCCGCCGTGCACGCCCTGGCCGCCCCCGCGGCCGCCCAGGAGCACCAGCACGGGCAGCACCCGCACGCCGACACCGCGGCGCGACCCGCCGCGACCCCGACCGAGGGGCGCCCGCGGGTGGACGTGCCCAACGCCGCCCACGTGCGGGCCGAGTTCACCTACGGCCCCGCCACGGCGGACAGCGCCTTCCCCGGCGCGGCGCTGGAGCGCAAGGAGCTGGAGATCCGCGTCCGGCTGACCGACGCCGCCACCGGCCGCCCCCTGCGCGGCCTGCGCCCGATGGCGTACGTGGACGTCCGCCCCGCCGAGGGCACCACCGACATCGAGGTCTGCCGCCAGAAGCTCGGCTCCTTCCTGGAGTCGGGGATGATGATCAAGCACGGGCAGATGAACCTCGCCCAGCCGGTGGAGGACCTGAACTCCCACTGGGTGGTGGCGCTGGCCGTCACCCCGCAGGTGGTGGTGCTGGACCCGGTGAAGGGCTTCGGCCGCACCCGCATGTACACCACCGTCCCGCTGCGCAGCCCCGGCCACGACTGGGTCTCCACCCCGGACGACCGGCGCCTCTTCGTCACCCTCCCCGCCTCGGGCGAGGTGGCGGTGGTGAACACGGCCAGCTGGAAGCTCGACGGCTCGGTGCAGGCCGGCACCCGCCCCACCGACGTGGCCATGCAGCCCGGCGGCCGCTTCGTGTGGGTGAGCGACGACGCGGGCGAGCAGGGCGGGGTGACGGTGATCGACGCCGCCAGCCTGCGCGTCCGCGAGACGATCCGCACCGGGCAGGGGCCGCACGTGGTCACCTTCTCCGACGACGGCCGCTGGGCCTTCGTGGCCAACCGCGGCGCGGGGACGCTCACCCTGATCGACGCCCAGCGCCTGCAGCGCCGCGGCGAGATCGCCGTGGCCGACCCGGTGGACGTGGCCTGGTCCGCCCCCCTCTCCCAGGCCTTCGTGGCCAGCGGGAGCGAGGGCGTGGTGCACGTGGTGGACCCCGCGCGGATGGCCATCGTCAACCGCATCGAGTTCAAGCCGGGGATCTCCACCTTCCGCTTCCCCCCCGAGCTGCAGGGCGGCCACGCCGGGCACGCGGGGCACGGCGAGGGCGTCTCCCCCGCCGGGCGGGTGGCCTTCGTCACCAACCCGAAGGAGGGGACGGTCGAGATCGTGGACGTGGTGGCGGGGCGGTTCATCCGCTCGCTGAGCGGCGCGCCGGAGCCGGACCAGATCGGCTTCTCGCCGGGCTTCGCCTACGTGCGCGCGGCCGGGACGGCCAACGTGGCCATGATCCCCCTGAGCGACCCCACCCAGGGCGCCATCGGGCCCCACGACTACTTCCCGGGCGGGAGCACGGTGCCGGGGCGCGTGGCCGACGGGCTGGGCGAGGTGATCGTCCCGGTTCCGGGCGGGCACGACGCCATCTACGTGGCCAACCCGTCGGAGAACATGATCTACTCCTTCCACTACATGGAGGGGATGCCGGTGCCGCACGGCGGGCTCACCACCTACACCTTCCAGCCGCGCAGCATCCGCACGGTGTCGCGGGCGGTGCGCGAGGTGGAGCCGGGGGTGTACACGGCCACCTTCACCCTCGACCGGCCGGGGAACTACGACCTGATCTTCCGCAGCCCGGACCCGGTGTTCCTGGGGTGCTGGGGCTTCGACGTGCGGGTGGACCCGCGGCTGCGCCCCTCCTCGGCGTACCAGATCGCCGCGGTGGTGGCCGAGCGCCGGCTGGCGGTGGGGCGCAACACGCTCCGCTTCCGGGTGACGGACACGCGGCAGCACGCGCCGCTCGCCGAGGTGCCGGACCTGCGGGTGCAGTTCGCCTCGCCCGGCGGGGTGCAGCGCCGCGTGGACGCGAAGCCGGTGGGCGAGGGGCTGTACGAGGTGGAAGTGGAGGTGCCGGAGGCCGGCGTCTACTACGTGAGCTTCGAGGCGGCGTCGCTGGGGATCGGCTACCGCGACCGCTCGCCGCTCATCTACAGCGCGCAGTAGGGATGAACGCCCCCGCCCCCCTGGCCGCGGGCCCCGCCGCCGAGCCGCTGGCGCGGCTGGGCGACGCGCTCACGCAGGAGTACCTGGAGGAGCACCGCCTCCTCCCGCTGGGGCGCGAGGGCGGGCGGCTGGTGGTGGCGTGCGCCGGGGCGCCGGACCCGCAGGCGCTGGCGGAGCTGGAGGTGCTCTTCGAGGCGCCGGTGGAGCTGCGGCAGGTGCCCGAGGCGGACCTGCTGGAGTCGATCCGGCGCGGCTGGGGGCGCTCCGAGGCCACCGCCGCGGACATGATCGCCGGGCTGGCCGAGGCGGGCGCCGACGGGGGCGACCCGGAGCTGGTGGCGCACGACCTGGCCGAGATGGCCAACCAGGCGCCGGTGGTGCGGCTGGTGAACCTCCTCCTCTCCGAGGCGGTGGAGTCGGGCGCCAGCGACGTGCACCTGGAGGCGGAGGGGCGCGGGCTGGCGGTGCGCTACCGCGTCGACGGGGTGCTGCAGGAGGCGCCCTCGCCGCCGCCGCACCTGCGCGCGGCCATCGTCAGCCGGCTCAAGATCATGGCCGAGCTCGACATCGCCGAGCGGCGCCTCCCCCAGGACGGGCGGGTGCGCCTGCGCACGGAGGACCGCGAGCTGGACGTGCGCGTGAGCACCCTCCCCACCCTGCACGGCGAGAGCGTGGTGCTCCGCCTGCTGGACCTGGAGGGGAACCGCCAGGTGGGGCTGGAGAGCCTGGGGATGGCGCCGGACACGCTGGAGGCCCTCCTCTCCTTCGCGGCGCGGCCGCACGGGGTGCTCCTTTCCACCGGCCCCACCGGGAGCGGGAAGACGACGACGCTCTACGCGCTGCTGGAGCGGCTGCGCACGGGGCGGGAGAAGATCGTCTCGGTGGAGGACCCGGTGGAGTACGAGCTGGCCGGGGTGGCGCAGGTGCCGGTGAACGCGCGGGTGGGGCTCACCTTCGCGCGGGCGCTGCGCTCCATCCTCCGCCAGGACCCCGACGTCCTGCTGGTGGGCGAGATGCGCGACCCGGAGACGGCGGAGATCTGCATCCAGGCCGCGCTGACCGGGCACCTGGTGCTCTCCACCCTGCACACCAACGACGCGCCCGGCGCCCTGACGCGCCTGGTGGACCTGGGGGTCCCCGACTACCTGGTGGCCTCCACGCTGGAGGCGGTGCTGGCGCAGCGGCTGGTGCGCCGGGTGTGCGAGGCCTGCGCCGAGCCCGTCTCGCCGGAGCCGGCGGTGGCGCGGGAGATGGCGGCGGCGGGGTTCGGGGCGGAGCGGGTGCGCCGCGGGCGGGGGTGCCCCGCCTGCCGCGCGACGGGCTTCCGCGGGCGCACCGGGATCTACGAGCTGCTGCTGGTGGACGAGGCCATGCGCGAGGAGCTGCACCGCCGCCCGGGGACGGACGCGCTGCGGCGGCTGGCGCTGGAGCGGGGGATGCGCCCCCTGCGGGCCGACGGCTGGCGCCAGGTGGCCGCGGGGGTCACCACGCCGGACGAGGTGCTGCGGGTGGCCTGACGGCGGTGCGAAAGTGCGAGAGTGCGGGAGTGCGAAAGTGAGCGGAAGCATGCGGAAGCCGAACGGGCGCGGGGGCTTCACCCTGGTGGAGATCCTGGTGGTGATCATCGTCATCGCCGTGCTGGCCACCCTGGTGGCCCCCAACGTGTTCCGCCACGTGGGGCGGGCCAAGGACACCACGGCGCGGGCGCAGATCGAGCTGCTCGCCTCGGCCATCGAGGCGTACCGGCTGGACAACGACGCCTACCCCACCACCGAGCAGGGACTGGCCGCGCTGCGGCAGGCGCCCGCGGTGGAGCCGCGGGCGCGCGACTGGCGCGGGCCCTACCTGCGCCGCGAGGTGCCGGTGGACCCCTGGGGGCGCCCCTACCTCTACCGCAGCCCCGGCACGGTGAACCCCGAGACGTACGACCTCCTCTCGCTGGGGCGCGACGGGCGCGAGGGCGGCGCCGGCGAGGACGCCGACGTCCTGGGGTGGAAGTGAGCGGGGCCACGGGCTGATGCCGGCCTTCGCCTACCGCGCCGCCACCGCCGCGGGCCGCACCGTCCGCGGCGTGGAGGACGCCGAGTCGCCCGCCGCGCTCGAGC
>DASUNK010000629.1:0-6484 GCA_036277195.1 Longimicrobiaceae bacterium
GCGAGCGACTCGATCTCGAGCACGGGGCTGGGGATCCTGGCGCAGAACAACTCGGGCGGCAGCTTCACCTTCTCCGGCAGCAAGACGCTGAGCACCGGGACGAACGACGCGGTGACGCTCACCTCGAACGGCGGTGACGTCGCCTTCACCGGCGGCGGCCTGGCGATCACCACCACGGGCACCGGCAGGGGGCTCGTCGCCTCGGGCGGCGGCACGCTGGCGGTGACGGGGAGCGGCAACACCATCGCCACGGTGAACGGGGCGGCGCTCGAGCTCTCGGGGGTGAACACGGGCGCCGGCAACCTGGCGTTCGACGCGGTGTCGGCCGGCAACGCCGCGACCGCGGTGAGCCTCGCCAACGTGGGCGGCAGCGGCAGCCTGACGGTGGGCGGCGGCGTCATCACCGGCGGCTCCGGGGCGCGCATCTCGGTGAGCGGCGGCGACCTGGACGTCCCCTGGGCCGGCAGCGTGTCGCAGAACGGGGCCGGGGCGCTGGTGAGCGTCGCGGGGAACCACACGGGGACGCTGACCTTCGGCACGGGGACGCTCTCGGCCACGGCCGGGACCGGGCTGCAGTTCAACGACGCCGACGGCACCTACGCCTTCCTCGGCGTGACCACGCTGAACGGCGGCGACGCGGGCGTGGACATCACCAACGGCTCGGGGGGGACCTTCACCTTCGGGACGGGGGTGGCCATCACCAGCCCCACCGGCACCGCGTTCAACGTGAACGGGAGCACGCCGGCGAACGTGACCTACAGCGGCAACCTCACCAAGGCGAACGCCGGGCTGCTGGCGGACGTCTCGGAGCTGGCGTCGGGGACGGTGACCTTCCAGACGGGGACGCTCAACGCGACGGCGGGCGACGGCATCCAGCTCTCCAACGCGGACGGCACCGTCAGCTTCAACGGCACCACCACGCTCAACGGCGGCAACGCGGGCGTGGACGTGATCGGCGGCACCGGCGGGACGATCAGCTTCGCCGCGGGGACCAGCATCACCAACCCCACGGGCCCGGCGCTCTTCGTGGACGCCAGCGCCCCGACCAGCCTCACCTACGCCGGCAGCATCTCCACCGGCCCGGCCTCCGGGCGGCCGGTGCACATCGAGGACCTGACCGCCGGCACCGGCAGCATCACGGTGAGCGGGGCGATCGGCAGCACGGGGCAGGGGATCCTGGTGCAGAACATCACCGCCGGCACGCACACCATCGCCTTCAGCGCCGCCAAGACGCTGAGCACGGGCGGGAACGCGGCGGTGGCGCTGGACAACGTCGACAACGCCACCGTGAACTTCACCGGCGGCAGCCTGGGGATCACCACCACCACCGGGGCGGGCTTCAGCGCCATCAACGGCGGCACGGTGAACGTGACCGGCGCCAGCAACACCGTGTCGACGGGTACGGGGACGGCGCTCAACCTGGCGAACGTGACGGTGGGGGCCAGCAACCTGGTCTTCGCCGCGGTGAGCTCCGTGGGCGCCACCAACGCGGTGGTGCTGAACACCGTCACCGGGACGGGCTCCATCAACGTGGCGGGCGGCGCCATCACCGGTGCGGCCGGCGGCGCGGCCTTCGTGGTGACCGGCGGGAGCGCGGACGCCAGCTGGGCCGGGAGCATCACCCAGGCGGCCAACAACGCGCTGGTGAGCATCTCCGGCGGGCACAACGGCGACATCACCTTCAGCGGCACCGTCTCGGCCACCAACGGCACGGGCCTGCAGTTCGACAACGCCGACGGCAACTACGACTTCACGGGGAGCCACGCGCTCAACAACACGGTGCCGGGCGGCAACGCGGGCGTGGACATCCTGAACGGCTCCAGCGGCGATTTCGCTTTCAACGGGAACGTCGACATCACCAACCCGACCGGGCCGGCGCTCTTCGTGGACGCCAGCGCCCCGGTGGCCCTGGCCTTCCAGGGCGACATCTCCACCGGCGCGGGCTCGGGGCGGCCGGTGCACATCGAGGACCTCACCGGCGGCACCATCACGGTGAGCGGGCCGATCTCGAGCACGGGGCAGGGGATCCTGGTGCAGAACAACACCAGCGGCACCCCGAGCCTGACCTTCAGCGGCACCAAGTCGCTGAGCACGGGGACGAACGCGGCCTTCACGCTGGACAACAACGACGCCGCCACCATCAACGTGGGCACGGCGACGATGAACCTCACCACCACCAGCGGAGCGGGCTTCCGCGCCGTGAACGGCGGCACGGTGAACGTCACCGGCACCACCAACGACGCCAGCAGCACCACCGGCATCGCGGTGGAGGTGAGCAACACCACCATCGGCGGGAGCGGGGTGCGCTTCCGCAGCGTCTCGGCCAACGGCGGCGCCAACGGGATCGTGCTGATCAGCACCGGGAACGTGGGCGGCAACTTCTTCGAGGTGACCGGCACCGCCGGCACCAACGGCTCGGGCGGCACCATCCAGAACAGCACGGGGGGCGACGGCGCGCAGTCGGGCAACGGCGTCTACCTGAGCAGCACCCGCAACGTCCGGCTCAACTGGATGGCGCTGAGCGGGACCGCCAACAACGGGATCTTCGGCACCAGCGTGACCAACCTGACCGTGGACCACGTGCGGCTGACGGGGAACCACGGGACCAACAACGGCGGCGACCCGACGCTCGGCGAGGAGTCGCCGGTGCACCTGGTGAACTCGGGCGGCGCCATCAAGATCACCAACTCGCGGCTCGACGGCGGCGCCTGGAACGGCTTCACCCTGCGCAACACCAGCGCGGTGACGGTGGACTCGCTGGTGCTGGACACGGACTCGGTGACCACGATGCAGGGTAGCCTGGTGGACGGCCGCAACACGGGGCTGCAGGCGCTCTTCTACGCCGGCACCGCGGACGTGCGCATCCGCAACAGCCAGGTGAGCTTCTGGTGGGGGAGCGCCATCCACGTGGTGGCGGAGGACGCCAGCGCGGTGGTCTCCCGCATCCAGAACAACACCACCCACCAGACCAGCGGCGCGCTGGCGGGGGCGAGCGGGATCGTGGTCTCCGGCGGGAACCTGCAGTACCTGATCTCGGGGAACAGCGTGCGGGGGAGCAACGGCACGGCGATCAGCGCCGACAAGCAGGACTTCACCACGCACATGCGCGGCACCATCGACGGCAACTTCGTGGGCGCGTCGGGGGTGGCGAACTCGGGGTCGGGCACGGGGATCGGGATCTTCGCCAGCCACATCGGGCCGAACGTGACCACGGTGAAGATCAGCAACAACACCATCCGCCAGATCAACGGCTCGGCGAACGGCGCCATCACGCTGCTCACCGGCGACGACGTGGGCGGCGGCGGGGCGGGCACCATCAACGCCACCATCACCGGCAACAACATCCAGGAGTCGGGGACGGTGGTGAACAACGCCCAGCAAGGGATCCTGGTGACGCACGGCCGGGTGAGCGGCGACTCCGACCTCGGGTGCTACGACATCGGCGGCGCCGGCGGGCTGGCGAACGTCATCACCAACTTCAACACCGCGGCCGGGGGCTCGAACGTCAACCGGATCCGCATCAACGAGCGCTTCGTGACCACGGCGCGCTTCCCGGGGTACACGGGGGCGAACAACGACAACAACGCCATGACCACGTACCTGATGACGCGCAACACCTTCTCGAACGGGGCGCACAACAACAACGTCTCGGTGGGCGGCGCGGGCTTCCTCAACACCGTGCCGGCCGGCTCGGCCTGCACGCAGCCCCCGGCCCTGTAGTCCCCCGATGCACGACGCCTCCCGGCCCCTCCCCAAGGGGGCCGGGAGGCATCGCGCGTCGGTTGCAGTCGCAGTGCGCAGGTCCCTCCCGCAGGTCCCCGTAGTCCCACCTCGGTGCAACAGGAGGAAGGATGTCAGAGCCTTTCCTGAGCGAGATCAAGCTGGTCTCGTTCAACTTCCCACCCAAGGGCTGGGCGCTCTGCAATGGGCAACTGCTGCCCATCAACCAGAACCAAGCGCTCTTCGCCCTGCTGGGAACCACCTACGGCGGCAACGGCCAGACGAACTTCGCGCTGCCGAACCTGCGGGGGCGGGTGCCGATCCACATGGGCAACGGCCACACCCTGGGCGAGGCCGCCGGGAGCACCAGCGTCACGGTGAACATCCAGCAGCTCCCCACCCACCTGCACGGGCTGCAGGCGTCGAGCAACCAGACCGGCACGACGGCGGACCCGAGCAACGCCTTCCTGGCTCCGGTGAACACGGGGTACGCGGCGCCCTCGGCCCTGACGACGCTGGAGCCGACCTCGGTGTCCAGCGTGGGCGGCAGCCAGCCGCACAACAACATGATGCCCTACCTGGTGCTGAACTTCATCATCGCCCTCCAGGGCATCTTCCCCTCCCGCAACTGACCGGAGACCCAGCCACATGGCACAGCCTTACGTGGGCGAGATCCGGATGTTCGCCGGAAACTTCCCGCCCAACGGTTGGATGTTCTGCGAGGGTGCGACGCTGCCCATCGCGGAGAACGAGGTGCTCTTCCAGCTGATCGGCACCACCTACGGCGGGGACGGCGAGGAGACCTTCAACCTCCCGAACCTGGCCAGCCGCGTGCCGATCCACATGGGGACGGGCCCGGACGGGACGACCTACCAGCTCGGGGAGATGGCGGGGACGGAGCAGGAGACGCTGACGGTGCAGCAGATCCCGAACCACACGCACCCGCTGACCGCGGCCGCGACCGCCGGCACCGGGCAGTCGCCGATCGGCACCGTGCTGGCGCAGCCGGGGACGGGGATCCAGCTGTACTACGAGGGGCAGCCGAACGGGAACATGAACGCCCAGGCGATCACTCCCGCGGGCGGCAGCCAGCCGCACGAGAACACCCAGCCGTTCCTCTGCATCAACTTCATCATCTCCCTGTTCGGGGTCTTCCCGAGCCAGACCTGAGGAGGAGCGCGCACCCATGTCCGACCAATTCCTCGCGGAGATCCGCATCTTCCCGTTCAACTTCCCGCCCACCGGGTGGGCGTTCTGCGACGGGCAGCTCATGCCGATCTCGCAGAACACCGCGCTCTTCGCGCTGCTGGGCACCACCTACGGCGGCGACGGCAAGAGCACCTTCGCGCTCCCCGACATGCAGGGGAACGCGCCGATGCAGCCCGGCCAGGGGCAGGGGCTCTCCCTGCGCGACCTGGGCGAGATGTCGGGGGTGGAGAGCATCACCCTGCTGCAGTCGGAGATCCCGGTCCACACCCACTCGCTGCACGCCGACACCCTCGACCCGGCGGACCTCAACATCCCGAGCCCGGTGCGCTGCCTGGCGCAGTCCACCGCCGTGTTCGCCTACCAGCCGCAGGCCGTGAACCTGGGGCTGATGGCGTTCCAGGCGCTGCCGCCCGCGGGCGGGGGGCTGCCGCACAACAACATGCAGCCCTACCTGACCCTCAACTTCTGCATCGCGCTGCAGGGGATCTTCCCCCAGCGTCCGTAAGACGGCGCGGTTTTCCCGCGCGGTGGAGCGGGGCGGCCTCCGGGCCGCCCCCTTCGCGCCTCGGTGTGTACATTTACGTCGGGAAAGGGGAGTGGACCATCGCGGGCGAGCTTTCCCTGCGTCCGATCACGGACGCGGACCTGGAGTTCCTCTTCCGCCTCTACGCCAGCACGCGCGAGGAGGAGCTGGCGGCGGTGCCCTGGACGGCGGAGCAGAAGGAGGCCTTCCTGCGCCAGCAGTTCGGGGCGCAGCACGCGTACTGGCAGGAGAACTACGCCGACACCAGCTGGGACCTGGTGCTCCTCGACGGCGAGCCGGCGGGGCGGCTGTACGTGGCCCGCTGGCCGGAGCAGCTGCGGGTGGTGGACATCGCGCTCCTCCCGGAGCACCGCGGCCGCGGACTGGGTGGCCGGCTGATGCGCGGGGTGCTGGCCGAGGGCGACGCGGCGGGGAAGCCGGTGAGCATCCACGTGGAGATGTACAACCCGGCCCGCTCCCTCTACGAGCGGCTGGGCTTCACGGTGAAGGCCGACCGGGGCGTCTACCTGCTGATGGAGCGCCCCCCCGCGGCGGAGACGGTGGACGTGTCCTGACCCGGACGGAGCTGAATCCGCTCGTTTGGGCTGGGGAATATCCGCCGCACCGGGGCTCGCGCGACCCAGTCGACCTAAACCGATCCGCACCAAAGATTTATCCAGATCCATCAAGGCGTGGCTGGAAGCATCGTCCCAGGATCAGGGGAGGGACGGGGCGTCCACGCCGCACTCCGCTGGCATCATAACCACTATTATGACAACCACTTGACGCCTCGGGGCCTCGCAAGGGACCCGCGAGGTTTGTTGCTTGCTTCAGGGAGGCCCTGTGTGCCCTGGGTGGCTCGTTGCGAGCTAATTCGTCCCCTTGCACGCGCTGCGCTCCCGCAGTCCCAAGCAGGCGGCCGGCCGCCGCGGAATCCCCTCCGCGGCGGCCACCGCGAACCCTCCCACGCCGAGGATCCTCCATGCTCCGTTTCAAGCGGGCCGCCTTCGTGGCGGTCGCCGTCGTGGCCGC
>DASUNK010000630.1:0-4016 GCA_036277195.1 Longimicrobiaceae bacterium
CGCGCCAGGGCCCGGTGGCGGTGGCGTTCGCGGGCGCGGCCGCCGCGCTGCTGGGCACCGTCTTCGCCCTGGGAGGGGACCTGGCGGCCCTCCTCCTTGCGCACGCCGCCTACAACGCCGCGGCGGTGGCGAAGGACCGCTGGCGGCCCTTCGCCGCGCGGCGGGTGGCCTCCGCGCCGGCCGCCGGCTGAGGTCGTGATGAACGCTACGCTGACCACGCTGGAACCGGCGCTGCCGGAGGCACGTACCCTCCTGGAGCGGGCGAGCACCCTGGCCCGGCCCGACCTGCTCCGCGACGCCGCGGACCGGCTGGCGCGGCTGGTGGAGGCGGACCCCGGCTCCGTCTGGGCGCGCTACCACCTGGGCTACGCGCACTACCGGATGGCGTCGCTGCAGCAGAAGGAGAAGAAGGCGGCGGTGGCGCACCTGGCCACCGCGGTGGAGCACCTCCGCGCCGCGGCGCAGCTCGACCCCAACAACGCCGAGGCGCGCGCGCTCCTCTCCACCTGCTACGGGATGCAGATCCGCTACGCGCCGCTCAAGGCGCCCTGGCTCGGCGAGCGGAAGACGCGCGCCATGGCCGAGGCGCTGCACCTGGAGCCCGAGAACCCGCGGGTGATGCTCCTGCGCGCGCTGCAGTACTGGTCCACGCCCGGGTACGCCGGGGGCGACAAGGAGGCCGCCCTGGACGGGTTCCACCGGGCCGTGGAGTGCTTCGAGGTGTGGGAGCCCGCCGACCCGCTGGGGCCGGTGTGGGGGCATCCGCAGGCGCTGGCCTACCTGGGGATGGCCTACCTCCACCGGCGCGACGAGGAGCGGGCGCGCGACGCCCTGGCGGCCGCGCTGCGGATCGCCCCCGACTATCACTGGGTGAAGCACGTGCTTCTCCCCCAATTGGGGATCGTGACCCCATGAGGCTCTCCCGCGCGGGCCGCCTGGCCTGCCTGGCGCTCCTGCTGGCCGCCCCCGCCGCCGCCCAGAGCACGGTGCGGGGCACGGTGCGCGGCGCCGCCGGCGAGCCGGTGGCGGGCGCCAACGTCTTCCTCCTCCCCTCGCTGGAGGGGACGGCCACCGACTCGGCCGGCAACTTCTCGCTCTCCACCGCGCAGCGGGGCGCCGCCACCCTGGTGGTGCAGCGGCTGGGCTTCGCCGAGCGCCGCCTCGCGCTCACCCTCCCGGCCGCGGACGCGGTCTAGGTGCGGCTGGCCTCGCGCTCGGTGCTGCTGGAGCCGGTGCGCGCCCAGGCCAGCACCTTCGGCGACGACCCCTCGCGCGCCGGGGTGACCATCACCCCGCTGGAGGCGGTCACCACCCCCGGGAGCGCGGGCGACATCTACCGCGCCCTGCAGACCTTCCCCGGGGTGCAGACGGTGAACGAGTCCGCCGGGCTCTTCGTGCGCGGCGGCGACGTCTCCGAGACCAAGGTGCTGCTGGACAACGCGGTGGTCCTCTCCCCCTACCGGCTGGAGACCCCCACCGGCGCCGCCTTCGGCACCTTCGACCCCTTCCTGCTCGAGGGGGTGTTCTTCTCCTCGGGGGGATTCGGGGCGCGCTACGGTGACGCGCTCTCGGGGCTGGTGTCGCTGGAGACCATCTCCCTCCCCACCCGGAACACGGTGAGCGCCAGCGCCTCGGTGGCGGCGCTCTCCAGCAGCGTGGCGCTGGCCCTCCCCGGGAAGGTGGGGGTGCGCGCCACCGGCACCCGCACCAGCACCGGGCTCCTCTTCAAGCTCAACGGGCGCGACGAGTTCGACGTGGCCCCCGAGGGCACCGACCTGAGCGCCTCGCTGGTGTGGGCCCCCACCCGCGAGCGCGAGGTGAAGCTCTTCGGGCTCAGCCAGTCGGACCGGGTGGTGGGCGCCGCCGACCCCTCCGTCTTCCACAGCACCTTCCGGGCGGACCGCGAGAGCGGGCTGGTGGTGCTCTCGGGCAAGGACGTGTGGGGGTCGTGGAGCCCCTCCTTCAGCGTCTCCGGCTCCGAGGCCTCGCGGCTGGAGGAGTACCAGGCCTTCCGGCTGGAGCGGCGCGAGCGCTACGCGCAGGGACGCGCCGAGCTGGCGTGGGCGCCGCGCACGGAGCTGTCGCTGCGCGCCGGCGCCGAGGTGGAGCGCCGCACCTCCTCGTTCGGGGGATACGTGCCGGAGAGCGACGCCGACGACGCCGCCGGGGCGCCCGTCCGCTTCCTCGACTCGCGGGTGGTGGGGGTGCGCGACGGCGCCTGGCTCGAGTCCGAGTGGCACCCGTGGAGCGACCTGCAGGTGACCGGCGGGGTGCGCACCGACCGCTCGGACCTCACCGGCGAGCGCACCTGGGACCCGCGGCTGGCCGCCGCCCTGCGCATCGGCGGGAGCGCGGCGCTCACCGCGGCATGGGGGACCTATCACCAGATGCCCGGCCCGCTGGCCTACGACCCCACGCTCGGCAAGCCCGGGCTGCCGCCGATGCGCGCCACCCACCTCATCGGCGGGCTGGTGTGGGGCGACGCGTCCGGCGAGTCGGGAGCGCTGCTGCGCGTCGAGGTGTACCAGAAGCGCTACCGCGACCTGGTGCAGCTGGGGCGCGCCTACAAGCTGGGCGACAACGGGACGGGGACCACGCGCGGGCTCGACCTCTTCCTGCGCGCCACGGCGCCGGGCGACATCGCTACCCGGCTCTCGTACTCGCTGGTCTCGGCGCGGCGCACCGATCCCAACACCGGGGTGATGGCGCGCTCGCCCTTCGACATCACCCACAACCTGGTGCTGATCGCCGAGCGGGAGTGGCGGGCCCGCTGGCGGCTGGGCGCCACCTACCACGCCTCGACCGGGGCGCCGTTCACCGAGGTGGTGGGCGCCCACCCGGTGGAGGACCGCTTCCTCCCCGAGTACGGCAAGCCCTTCGGGGCGCGGCTGCCGCGCTTCGAGCGGCTGGACCTCACCGCCAGCCGGCTGCTGAGCCTCTGGCAGGGGAACCTCTCCACCGTCTACGTGTCCGTGAACAACGCGCTCAACCGCGACAACGTCTCCGGCTACCGCTACAACGAGGACTACACGGAGCGCGCGCCCGCGGGGAGCCTCTTCCGCAGGACCGTCTACTTCGGCGTCACCACGTCCACCAGCTGGTAACCCACCGTCGGAGGTTCTGTATGCGTCGCATCCTGATGCCGGTGCTCCTCGGAGCCGCCGTCCCCCTCCTGGCCCTCGCCGCCCCGCCCGCGGCGGCGCAGCAGCCCACCGCGGCCGTCCTGGCGGACTCGGTGCAGCGGCAGGCCACCGCCGCCTTCCTGCGCAACGACGCCAACGGCGTCCGCGCCGCGCGCATGCTCGCCGAGCGCGGGCAGGCGCTCTATCCCAACGACGCGCTCCTCCTCCACCAGCTCGGCTACGCCCTCTACCGCGAGGCGCTGCTGGTGACCTCGTCGGGCCCCGCCGACCAGCGCTCGGCGCAGGACCGGCAGGCGCTCAAGGAGCTGCTGACGCGCGCGCAGCGGACGCTGGAGCAGTCCGCCGGCATCCGCGCCCTCCCCGAGACCTACGCGCTCCTCTCCGCCGTCTTCGGGCAGCAGGCGGGGAACGCCCGCGGCGTGGCGGCCATGCGCCCGGGGATGCGGGCCGGCCAGGAGATGGAGCGCGCCCTGGAGGCCGGCGCCGAGAACCCGCGCGTCTGGCTCCTCCGCGGCACCAACGCGCTCTACACCCCCGCCATGTGGGGCGGCGGGGCGGACAAGGCGCAGCAGTACCTGGAGCGGGCCATCCAGTTCTTCGAGCGCGACGCCGCACGCTCGCCGCTCCCCACCTGGGGGCACGCCGAGGCGTACGCCTGGCTGGGGAACATCTACTCGCGCAAGCGCGACTTCGACCGGGCCCGCACGGCCTACAACGCGGCGCTGCGCCTGGAGCCGCAGTATGGCTGGGTGCGCACCGTCCTCCTCCCCCGCCTGGACCGCTCCGTCGCGGCCCCCAACGGATCCGGAAATTGACACCGACCGAGCAGATGGCGCGCCCGGCCGCGGCCGCCGGACCGACCGCGGCCGCGCC
>DASUNK010000631.1:0-5301 GCA_036277195.1 Longimicrobiaceae bacterium
CACCCGGTCCACCGCGCGGGTGCGGGCGATCATCGCCAGCCAGGTGGAGGCGGCCCCGCGCGAGGGCTCGTAGCGCCCGGCCTGGCGCCACGCCTGCCAGAACGTCTCCTCCAGCGCCTCCTCCGCGTCGTCCCGGTCGCCGACGATGCGGACGATCACCGAGTGCAGGAGGGCGGACCACCGGTCGTAGAGGACGCCCAGGGCGGCCTCGTCGCCCGCGGCCATGCGCCGCAGCAGGTCCGGGTCGGTCGTGGAGCGGGTGTGGTCGGGAAGCGGGGGCCTCGCTGACCCCTGTTCCGGATACGCCTCGAGCGGAGCGGACGGATTCATGTGCGGTCGTGCAGCGACACCGCCACCCGCTCGGCCAGGGCGCGCGGGATCCCCGGCACCCGGGCGATGTCGTCCACGTGCGCCTGGCGCAGGCTCCAGAGGGTGTCGAAGCGGCTCACCAGCGCCTCGATGCGCCGCGGCCCCAGCCCCGGCACCGCCTCCAGCACCGCCGCCAGCCGCTCCCGCTCCAGCGACCGCCCCACGGCGTCCGGGTCCGAGACGTCGTGCCCGCGCTCGCGCAGGTGGTTGACGAAGGCCAGCCAGTCGTCGTGGCTCCACCCCTCGGGGCGCCCCGCGGCGAAGGCACGCAGGTCCTCGCGCAGGTCGGGCTTGCGGGCGCCGGAGCGGCGCACGGTGCGCCGCTTCGCCGGCTGCTTCGCCGTCCCCTGCTTCGTCGCCGCCGGCTTGCGGGGTGCGGGCGCGCGGCGGGGAGCCGCCGGCACCCCCTCCTCCGGCGCGGGGGCGCGGTCGGAGAGCGCCTTGGTCTCGGCCAGCGGGTCGCCGGGCGGCGCCTCCAGCGCCGGCGGCAGGGGTGGGCGGTGCCCCACCTCCAGCCCGACCTCGGCCGCGGACGGCGGCCGCCCGCCGTCCCCCTCACTCCGCGGTGTCATCGCCATCCTCGTCCTCGGTCTCGGCTGCGTCCCCGTCCACGGTCTCCGCCGGCGCCACGGCGGGCTCCGGCTCCGGCTCGTCGCGCTTCAGCACCAGCACGGCCAGCGGCGGCAGCGTCAGGCAGAGCGAGTGCGCGCGGCCGTGCTCCGGCACCGCCTCGCTCGCCACCCCGCCCAGGTTCCCCAGGTTGCTCCCGCCGTAGGCCGCCGCGTCGCTGTTCAGCAGCTCGCGGTACACCCCCGGCCGCGGCACCCCCACCCGGTAGCCGTGGCGCGGGATCGGGGTGAAGTTGCAGGCGAACAGCAGCTCCTCGCCGCTCTCCGCGCCCCGGCGCACGAAGGAGAGCACCGTCTGCTCCACGTCGTGGAAGTCGATCCACTCGAACCCCTCGTACGAGAAGTCCGTCTCCCAGAGCGCCCGCTCGCGGGCGTAGGCGGCGTTCAGGTCGCGCACCCAGCGCTGCACGCCCGCGTGCAGCGGGTGCTCCAGCAGGTGCCAGTCCAGCGAGCGCCCCTCGCTCCACTCCATCCGCTGCCCCAGCTCGGCGCCCATGAAGAGCAGCTTCTTCCCCGGGTGTCCCCACATGCACCCCAGCGCCAGCCGCAGGTTGGCCGCCTTCCGCCAGTCGTCGCCCGGCATCTTCTCCAGCAGCGACCCTTTCAGGTGCACCACCTCGTCGTGCGAGAGCGGGAGGACGAACTTCTCGCTGAAGGCGTACATCAGCGAGAAGGTGAGCAGGTTGAAGTGGTACTTCCGGTAGACGGGGTCCTCCTGCACGAAGCGCAGGAAGTCGTGCATCCACCCCATGTTCCACTTGAGGTGGAAGCCGAGCCCGCCCAGGTGGGGCGGCTGGGTGACGCCCGGCCACGCGGTGGACTCCTCGGCGATCATCAGCGCCCCGCGCTGCCGCTCGCGCACGGTGGCGTTGAGCTGCTGCAGGAACTCGATGGCCTCCAGGTTCTCGCGCCCGCCGTAGCGGTTGGGCACCCACTGCCCGTGCCCGCGCGAGTAGTCGAGGTAGAGCATGGAGGCCACGGCGTCCACCCGCAGCCCGTCGGCGTGGTACTCGTCCAGCCAGAAGAGCGCGTTGGAGACCAGGAAGTTGCGGACCTCGTTGCGCCCGAAGTTGAAGATCAGCGTCCCCCAGTCGGGGTGCTCGCCCTGGCGCGGGTCCTCGTGCTCGTAGAGGGCGGTGCCGTCGAAGCGCCGCAGCGCGTGCGCGTCCTTGGGGAAGTGGGCCGGCACCCAGTCCAGGATGACGCCGATGCCGCGCTGGTGCAGGTGGTCCACCAGGAACTTGAAGTCCTCCGGCGCCCCGAAGCGGCTGGTGGGCGCGAAGTAGCCGGTGACCTGGTATCCCCACGACGGGTCGTACGGGTGCTCCATCACGGGGAGGAACTCCACGTGGGTGAAGCCCAGCTCCGTCACGTAGTCGGCCAGCTGCGAGGCCAGCTCGCGCCAGGTGAGCGGCCGCCCCCCGTCCTCGGGGACGCGCCGCCACGAGCCGGGGTGCACCTCGTAGATCGCCATCGGGAGCGTGTAGCAGTCGCCCTCGCGGCGCGCCTGCATCCACGCCTCGTCTCCCCAGGCGTAGCCGCGCAGGTCGGCCACCACCGAGGCGGTGGCGGGGCGCACCTCGGCCTGGAAGGCCAGCGGGTCCGCCTTGAGGAAGATCTCGCCGCCGGGGGCGCGCAGCTCGTACTTGTAGATGGCGCCCGCCTCCAGCCCGGGGATGAAGATCTCCCAGACCCCGGCCACCCGGTGGTGGCGCATCGCGTGGCGCCGCCCGTCCCAGGCGTTGAAGTCGCCCACCACGCTCACCCGGCGGGCGGCGGGCGCCCACACCGCGAAGCGCACCCCCCGCTCGCCCTCGACCTCGTCCGGGTGGGCGCCGAGCACGTCGTAGAGGCGGAGGTGCGTGCCCTCGGCCATCAGGTACAGGTCGAACTCGTCGATGGTGGGGGGGAAGGCGTACGGATCGGCCAGGAGGGCGTCGCCGCCGCGCTCCCACTCCACCTGCAGGCGATAGGGGAACGACTCGGCGCCGGGGGGGAGCACCCCCTCGAAGAAGCCGGCGGGGTGCACGCGCTCCATGGGGACGGCGCCGCCGCCGTCGCGGTGCACCACCGAGGCCGCGGCGGCGCCGGGGAGGAAGGCGCGCACCACCAGCCGCACCTCGCCGCCCAGGGCCACACGGTGCGGGCCGAGCACGCGGAAGGGGTCCGGGTGCTCGCCGTCGACGATCTGCCGTACGTCGTGCTCGAGGGTCGCCGTCGCCATCCCTGGGCCGCGCGGACGTGGAAGCGTTGGGAACGTGCGCCGGGCCGCTGCGAAGCCCGTGCCGCCGGGGAACGACCGCGCCTACAGCCGCGCCGCGGCGGCGCGGTCCAGCCGCCAGAGCGCCTCGCCGTCACGCGGGCGGACGAGCTGCGCCGGGAGCCGGAAGGGGTCGAGCGGGCCGCGCAGCACGCCGCGGACCGCCACCGCCTTGCCGGCGCCGAGCACCAGCACCTCCACCCGCGCGGCCGCGTTCAGCACCGGGAGCGTCAGCGTCAGCCGGAACTCGCCCAGCGGGCGGTGGAGCGCCACCCCCACGCCGCGGGCGCGCTCGCGCAGCAGCGGGTCGAAGGGGAAGAGCGAGGCGGTGTGCGCGTCCTCCCCCAGCCCCAGGTGCAGCAGGTCGAAGCGGGGGATGCCGGGGCCGAGCCACGCCTCCAGCTCTTCCGCGTAGCGCCGCGCGCCCTCGGCGGGGGGAAGCTCGCCGCGCATGCGGTGCACGTTCTCAGGGGGGATGGGGACGCGCGCCACCAACGCCCGGTGCGCCATCCCGAAGTTGCTGCGCGGGTGGCCGGGGGGAACGCAGCGCTCGTCGCCCCAGAACAGGTGCACGCCCTCCCAGGGGATGCGGGAGACGAAGGGCTCGCCCGCGAGGAGGGCGTAGGTCTCGCGCGGCGCGCCGCCGCCGGAGAGGGCCACGGCGAAGCGCCCGCGCGCCTCCACGGCCGCGCGGGCGTGCTCCGCGAAGCGCTCGGCCCCCGCGCGCGCCGCGGCGTGGGCGTCGGGGTGGACCTCGACCCGCGTCGTGCTCAGCCCCTGGACGGCTTCGGCTTCGGCGGACCGGCGGGGCCCTTCTTCTTCGCCGCCGGGCCCTCGTTCTTCGGGCGGCTCTTGCCGTGCGTGCCGCGGCTGATCTTCCCCCTGCGCGTACGCTGGTCTCCCTTGCCCATGCAAAGCTCCTCTCGGGTGGATGTCGCTCCGACAATCTCCGGCGTGAACGGCCCCGGGACAAGCGGGTACCAGGCGGAGAGCCCGTGCTCCCCATCTCCCGCAGCATCCCGATGTCCCCGCTCCGCCGCTCCGCGCTCCTGGCCGCCCTGCTGCTGGCGCCGCCGCTCCTGGCCGCGCCCTCGCCGCGCCTGGTCTCCGGCCGGGTGTTCACGGCGGACGGCGGGAGCGCCGAGGGGCTGCGGGTGTTCGCGCGCGCGCCCGGCTTCGCGGACTCGGCGGAGGTGGCGCCCACGGGCGAGTTCACCCTGGCGCTCCCGGAAGACTTCCCCGCCGAGGGAGTGGAGCTCCACACCGACGCGGCCGACCGAGATCGGCGGGCGTATCACCCCGCGCTGGCGCGGCTGCGCCCCGGTGACCTGGCCCGCGAGCCGCGCTTCGTGCTGGTGCCCCGCACCTGGACGGTGCCGGCCGGCACCTACGCCGGCGTGCGCGTCCCCATCTCGCTCGACCGCGCCTTCGAGGCGCCGTGCGAGGGGTGCCAGGGGTTCTACCGCTCCGTGCGCGGCGACTCCGTGCCGCCCGAGGCGCGCGGGGTGCTCGGCTGGGCCGAGGAGGCCTTCCCGCTGCGCATCGCCTTCGACCGCGCCGGCTCCGGCGGCCCGGTCTCGGCGCGCGACTCGGCGGCGTTCTGGCAGGTGGTGGAGGCGCTGGAGGAGGATTTCGGGCGCGACCTCTTCCGTCCCGGCCGCCTGTACGACCTGAGGCCGGGCGAGGACCCGCGCGACCTGGTGCTGGTGTGGATCGACCCCTCGCTCGGCGCGCGGGGGATGAGCACCCAGGCCACCTTCCAGGGGCACATCACCACCGGCGCCGTCTGGCTGCGGCGGGCGTCGCTGATCCGCGCCCCCGACGGCCCCGCCCTCGTGCAGCACGAGCTGATGCACGTGCTGGGGATGGGGCACACCTGCGCGTGGCGCTCGGTGCTCTCCGCCCGCTCGCGCTGCGGCGGGCTCGACGCCCCGCGGCCCACCGCCGAGGACGTGGCCTACGGGCAGCTCCTGCTCGGCGTGCGCGCCCTGCAGCGCCGGCACGGCGCCCGCTGGGGCGCCGCGGCCGCCCTGGCCGGCGAGC
>DASUNK010000632.1:0-13757 GCA_036277195.1 Longimicrobiaceae bacterium
CGCCCGCCCCCGTGCGCGCCCCGGCCTCCGCCCTCACCACCGCCGACGTGGGGAACCTGAACTGGCCGGTGGGCGGGCGGCTCCTCTACCGCTTCGGGCGGCAGCAGCAGCCCAACGGCACCACCATCCGCTGGAACGGGATCGGCATCGGCGCGGCGGCGGGGACGCCGGTGCGCGCGGTGGAGGCGGGGACGGTGGAGATGGCCGCGCCCTTCGAGGGGTACGGCCCCACCGTGGTGGTGAGCCACGGCGGGGGCTACTACTCGCTCTACCTCTACCTCAAGGACGTCTCGGTGGCGCAGGGGCAGCAGGTGGCGAAGGGGCAGCAGGTGGGCACCGTGGGCGGCGAGCGCACGCCGGAGGGGGCGCACATCGAGTTCCAGATCCGCGCCCCCGGCGGCGAGGCGGTGGACCCGCTCGGCTGGCTGCGCGGGCAGGGGCGGTGAGGGGGCTCCCCCCCGTCCACGGGCACACCGACACGCGGGCCACCCTCGCGGCGGCCGCGCGCGCCGGGAGCCTCCCCCAGTCGCTCCTGCTGCACGGCCCCGCGGGGGTGGGGAAGGAGCGGCTGGCACTCTGGCTGGCCGCCCTCCTCCTCTGCGAGGAGCCGGGCGGCGAGGGGCCGTGCGGGGCGTGCCGCGCCTGCCGCAGGGTGGACCGGCTGGAGCACCCCGACGTCCACTGGTTCTTCCCCCTCCCCCGTCCCGAGGGCGCCTCCACCCCCGAGCGGCTGCGCGACAAGCTGGAAGAGGCGCGCGGCGCCGAGCTGGAGGCGCGCCGCGCCGACCCCTTCCACCTCCCCGCCTACGAGAAGGCGCCGGCCTACTTCCTGGGGACGGTGCAGAACCTCCAGCGGCTGGCCGGGATGCGCCCCGCCATGTCGCGCCGCAAGGTGTTCGTGGTGGGCGACGCGGACGCCATGGTCCCCCAGGAGGCCAGCCAGGAGGCCGCCAACGCCTTCCTCAAGCTGCTGGAGGAGCCCCCGCCCGACACCACCCTGATCCTCACCTCCTCCAACCCCGGGGCGCTCCTCCCCACCATCCGCTCGCGGGTGCTCCCCGTGCGCCTCCTCCCGCTGGCGGCGGAGGAGGTGGCGGCCTTCCTGGAGCGGGAGAAGGGGATGGAGCCCGAGGCGGCACGCGCGCTGGCGGCCACCGCGCGGGGAGCCGTGGGCACGGCGCTGCGGCTCCTCCCGGGGGGCGGCGGGCCGGGGGTGCTGGAGCGGCGGCGCGAGACGGGGCGCGCCCTGCTGGTGGCCGCCACGGCGGAGTCGCCGGCCGCGCGGCTGGCCGCCGCGGGGGCGGTGGCGCCGGCGGGCGCCCGCGGCGAGTTCACCGGCGGGCTGGAGGCGCTGGCGCTCTGGCTGCGCGACCTGATGGCGGTGGCGGCCGGGGCCCCCGAGCAGGTGGCCTACACCCGCGACCTCAAGCTGCTGCAGTCCATCGCCGGGCGGCGCGGGGTCACGCCGCGGGGCGTGGCCGCCGCCCTGCTGAAGGTGCAGGCGGCGCAGGAGCTGGCCTTCGGCAACGTGAACCCGCAGCTCATCCTGGCGGAGCTGCTGCGCGGCGTCCGGCGGGACCTGCTGGGGACCGCGTAGGGGGGGACGATGAGCGGCTTCACCCACCTGGACGAGCAGGGGCGCCCGCGGATGGTGGACGTGGGCGGGAAGGAGGCGACCCGCCGCGTGGCCGTGGCGGAGGGGGTCATCCGCGTTTCGCGCGATACCCTGGCCGCCATCACCGAGGGCCGGGTGGCGAAGGGCGACGTGCTCCGCGTGGCGCAGCTCGCCGGCATCATGGCGGCCAAACGCACGGCGGATCTCATCCCCCTCTGCCACCCCCTCCCCCTCGACGCGGTGGAGGTGGAGCTGGAGGCTGACCCCACCCTTCCCGCCATCCGCGCCACCGCCACCGCCCGGGTGGAGGGGAAGACCGGGGTGGAGATGGAGGCGCTCACCGCCGTAACCGTCGCGCTCCTCACCGTTTACGACATGTGCAAGGCGCGCGACCGCGAAATGACCATCGAACGGGTCCGGCTGTTGCGGAAGGAAGGGGGTAGGAGTGGGACGTGGGAGGCGGATCCGGGGGGGTGACCCACCGGGCATACCGCTTGCTCCGTCACCGCCAACCCCTGCAACCCTGGAGGTTGGATGCAGTCCCTGCTGTTGAAGCTGCAAGCCGACGTCGAGGCCCGGAAACGCCCGCGCTGGGACAGCTCCGCCACAGTGCGGAGCGCCCTCCTCGGTGGAATTGTTTGCCTGGCTGCCTTCCTGCTGGGGGCCCGCGCGGCCGCCGTGGCGGAGGGCTCCACCCCCCTGGCCGGAGTCCGCGCCGCGGTGCAGCCGGCGGGGATGGTGGACCTCCAGCGGGTGGAGATCGAGCGGCTGAAGCGCATCTACGCAAACTCTGCGCGATACGGAATTCCTGCCGACCTGGCGGAGCGCATCGAGGACATCGCCCGGGCGGAGGGGATCGACCCGGAGCTGGCCTTCGGGCTGGTGAGCGTGGAGAGCGAGTTCAACCACCGGGCGGTGAGCCCGGTGGGGGCGGTGGGATACACGCAGCTGATGCCCTCCACGGCGCGCTACTTCCAGCCGGGCATCCGGCGCAGCGGCCTCTTCGACCGCGACACCAACCTGCGCATCGGCTTCCGCTTCCTGCGCACCCTGCTCGACAAGTACAAGGGGAACGTGCGGCTGGCGCTGCTGGCCTACAACCGCGGGCCCGAGCGGGTGGACGAGCTGCTGCGCCAGGGGATCGACCCGGACAACGGGTACGTGGAGCTGGTGATGCGGAAGCGGAAGGGGAAGAGGTAGGGAGCGAAGCCCGCCCCAGGCGACTGAAGTCGCGGCAACAACGGCACGAAGTCCGCCTGCGCGGACTGCAAGACGGCACTGGCGCGCTCCGGAGGAATCCGGAGCGCGCCGTTGTATTCGAGGGAGTCCGCGCAGGCGGACTTCGCGTAGTTGTTGCCGCGATTTCAATCGCCCGGCAGGCGTCCGCGCCGGACCCGCCCCTACCCGTCCGTGTTCGAGAGGTAGTTCCCGAGCACCCGGTTGGTGGCGTTCAGCACCGCCAGCGCCGCCGCCCGGTGCGGGTCCTCCGTGACCAGGGAGGCGCCGATCAGGTGCTTCCCCTCCTCCTCCTCCACCCGCACCAGCGCCACGATCACGTCCGCGTCGAAGGCGCGCACGTTCTTGATCCCCACCAGGTGGAAGCGCAGCCGCTCCTGGAGGATCCCCTCCAGCGTGCGGATGGTGGCCAGCGCCGAGAGCCGCAGCTCCAGCGCCGCGCCGCTCTCCCCCTCCAGCTCGCCGTGGTAGGTCTGTCCCCCCCACTCCAGCTCCACCTCGGCGTGCGCCCGGCCGCTGCGCGGCACCTCCAGCCGCGCGGAGAGGAAGCGGACGCGCCGGCGCGGCTCGGGGGCCGGGAGGTGGCAGACGCGCACCTCGGCGTCGGAGGCGGGGATGCCGTGGCGGGTGAGGATGGAGCGGACGAACAGCTCGGTGGGCACCTGCTCCACGCGGTCGCAGACCAGGTACACTTCCCAGGGAGGGCCCTCGATCAGCGCGCGCTGCACGCCGTCGATGTCCTCCAGCTCGGACCGCAGCCGCTCGCGCGTTTCCGCGTCCAGGGTGGCGGTAGTCGTCATGGGCGGGACGCTTTGTTGTAAGGGGATACGGCTAACGTACCGTTACGAGCGTGCGGTTGTCAAGAACAAATGAAGGCCCGGGCGCGGCGCGCCCGGGCCTTCACCTCAGGATCTTCCCGTCCGGATCGGTCAGAAGCGCAGGAGGGCGGCGGCGCCGCGCAGGTCCTCCACCTCGCCCGGCTCGGCGAAGGCGATCTGCACGCCCTGCCCCTCGGCCATGCGCACCATCTCCTCCACCACGTCCACCGGCTCCAGGTCGTTGGAGCCGTCGTACGGGCACGTCTCCAGCGAGCGGGCGAAGACGAAGCCGCACTGGGCGCAGCGCACCCCGTCGCCGCTCCCGTCGCGCGCCAGCAGCAGGGTGTCGACCTTCCCCTCCTGCAGCGCGGTGAGGGTGCCCTGCACCCCGGCGGTGGCCAGGTAGTCGTTGGCCACGCGGTCGCGCACCTGCTCCACCGTCTCGCGGCTGCCGCGCGCCTCCTCGGCGCGCAGGTGGGGCTCCAGCCGCTGCAGCACCTCGCTCCCGGGCCCGTCCACGGGCATGGGGCCGGTGTAGACCACCTTCTGCAGCAGCGCGTCGGAGAGGAACTCGCGGAAGCGGGCCACGTTCTCCTCGGTCCCCAGCAGCACCAGCCCGTCCGGGTGGTAGCGGGCGGCGAACTCCTCCACCTCGGCGGCGAAGTCCTTGAAGAAGTGCTTCACCTCCTCGGCCTTGCGGCGCTGGTAGCGCTGCTGGGCGTAGCCGCCGGCCTGCACGTCGTGCGGCGGCGGGAGCGGGTCGCCGCGGAACTCCATCTCCTCGAGCAGGGTGCCGAGGTAGATGCTGAGGATGCGCACGTGCTCGCGGTCCAGCAGGATGACGCCGTAGTGGCGGTAGCTCTCCAGCACCTGGGCCAGCGGGCCCACCACCGGGCGCTGGGACACCACCAGGCGGTTCTGCACCGGCACGGGGAACTGCATCCCTTCGAACCAGTCGCCCCCCACCTCGGCGTAGATCACCACGCCGCGGTTGGCCTCGTCGAACTGGCCGTCGATCCACTCCTGGATGCGGTCGAAGAGGGTGTCCACCTCGCTCACCCCCTCCAGGGTGGCGGCGGCGCTGTCCAGCTCCTCCAGCTGGGTCCGCTTCTGGTTGAGGAAGACCTGGTGGGTGCGCTTGTTGTTGGCGTTCACGGACATGTCCAGGAAGAGCGAGAGCACCGGATTGCCCCCGTCCTCGCGCTGGATGAGCCGTTCGAGGTCCTGTTTGCTGATCATGGACGACACGTACCTGGCTGGCTGTGGTCGGCGGGATCGGGAGGGTGTCCCGGTCGTGGCGCGTGGGGTGCGGGGCTGCAAATCGGGAGCCAGCGCTTGACGCACCGGCTAGCTTCCGGGGAGCGGCGCCGACGGGAACCGGGAGAGGGGGCGAGATGACGGGGCTGGACTACCGGGCGTACTGGGAGGCGGCCTTCCCCTGGGACGACTACCTGGGGCGCGAGGTGCGGAAGCACCGCGAGCTGTGGGAGGGGATCTGGGCGCGCGCCCGGACGCCGGACGGGGCGCTGGAGCGGCTGCGGGAGACCGGCGGCGAATGGAAGCTGCTGGTGATCTCGGAGGACTGGTGCGGCGACGCCTCGAACACGGTGCCGGTGCTGGCCCGGCTGGCCGCGGACGCGCCGAGCCTGGAGTTGCGGGTGGTGAAGCGCGACGAGAACCCGGCGCTGATGGACGCGTACCTCACCGGCGCGGCGCGCTCCATCCCGCTGGCGGTGGTGCTGGGGCCGGACTTCGCGCCGGTGGGGCGCTGGGGCCCGCGCCCCGCCGAGCTGCAGGCCTTCGTGCTCGCCGAGAAGCGCGCCGGGCTCCGCCCCGCGGCGGAGATCTACCGCGAGGTGCGGCAGTGGTACGCCCGCGACCGCGGGGAGACGACCGTGCGGGAGCTGCTGGAGGTGCTCGCCGCCGCCGCGGCGGCGCGGTGAGTCAGCGCGCCGGGGGCACCACCCCCTGCTCCACCAGGAAGCGCGCCAGCAGCGTGCCGGCCGCCTCGGCGCCGCGCACGTTGAAGTGCACGTCGTCGTAGAAGTAGTCCATCGTCCCGGGGAGGGCGCGCGCCAGGTCGAAGACCGGCACCTCCTGCCGCCGCCCCACTTCGCGCACGGCCTGGTTGTACTCCTCCAGCGCGGCCGCCATCCACTCCGCGCGGAAGCGCTCGCGCCCCCCGGTGAGCCAGTGCCAGGCGGCGGCGCGCGGGTCCGGGCTGTTCCAGGTGCTCTGCTGCGTCATCAGCACCGCCCGCGCTCCCTGCGCCCGGGCGATCCCCATCAGCGTGGCCAGGTTCTCGGCGTAGGGCGCCACGTTGGTGACGGGCCGGCGCGGCGAGAGGGGGAGCTGCGCGTGCTGCCGCGCCAGCTTGCCGTACTGGCTGGTGGAATAGATGCGGCGCGGGTCCTCGGGGGTGAGCGCCCGGTGCAGGAGCCGGGGGAGGTGCAGCTCGGTGGCGGCGACCTTCACCAGGTCGAACGCGTCCAGCCGGGTGCCTCCCTCCACCCCCGAGCGCACCAGGTAGTCGCGCCCCATCATGGCCGCCGCCAGGTCGTTGATCCCCGCGAAGACCACGATCACGTCCGGCTGCAGGTGGGCGATGCGGTGGGCCACCATCGCCACGTGGTCGTAGCTCCGGTCGCCGGACTTCCCCGCCCCGTACACCTTCACCCGCGTGCCGCCCGCGCGCCCCTGGTTCAGCCGCCGCTCCAGCACGGCCGTCACCGCCTCGGCGTCGTCGAGGAAGATGCACTCGGTGGTGCTCCCGCCCACCATGAAGACCCGCAGCTCGCCCGCGGGCTTGGGCATGGCCAGCGAGTCGCCCCGGTAGCCGAGGTGGTTGACGGTGAAGCGGCGCGGCCGCCCGTCCATCCCCGGGAGCCCCGGCTCGGTGCGTAGGGTGAGCCGGTGGTGCGGCGGGAAGGCGGAAGGAACGTACGGCGAGCCTGGCCAGCGCGTCTCCGGGAGGAGCTTGAGCGAGGCGTACGGGTCCGGCTGCGGCGCGGCCACCCGCAGGAAGACCTCGGCGGCGGCGAGCGACACCAGCAGCGACCCCAGCGCGACGAGCAAGCCCCGCCGCCACCCGCCCCGGGCGCGCGCCACGTCAGCCACCGGCGTCCTCCTTCCGCACCACGGCGTTGCCGCACACCAGCACGTCCAGCCCGCTCCGCGCGAAGGTGGAGAGCGCGTCGGCGGGCGAGGCGACGATCGGCTCGCCGCGCAGGTTGAAGCTGGTGTTCAGCAGCATGGGCACTCCCGTGGCCTGATCGAAGGCGGACACCAGCGCGCGGAAGCGCGGGTTGAGCCCCTCCGGCACCGTCTGCAGCCGCGCCGTCCCCGCGTGGTCCACGGCCGGGGCGGCGGCGGACATCCCCGGGCGCCAGGGGACCACCAGCAGCATGTGGCGCGCGGGGTGGTGGCGCGGCGGATCGTCCAGCGCGAAGAACTCGGCGGCGCGCTCCTCCAGCACCGCCGGGGCGAAGGGGCGGAAGGGCTCGCGGAACTTGATCTTCTCGTTCACCACGTCCCTGGTCTCCGCGCGGCGCGGGTCCGCCAGGATGCTGCGGTTCCCCAGCGCGCGCGGCCCCCACTCGAAGCGCCCCTGCGCCCATCCCACCACCCGCCCGGCGGCCAGGTCGCCCGCCACCCGCTCCACCAGCCGCGCCTGGTCGTCGTAGACGGTGGGCGAGAGCCCCGCGGCGCGGAAGGCGTCGACCGCCTCGCCGTCCGGGTACTCCTCGCCCAGGTAGGCGTGCTCCATCACGTAGCGGCGCGGCCGGCCGAGCACCGCGTGGCAGGCGTAGAGCGCCGCGCCCACCGCGCCCCCGGCGTCGCCGGCGGCGGGCTGGATGAAGAGCTCCTCGAACGGCGTCTCGCGCAGCAGCCGCCCGTTGGCCACGGCGTTGAGCGCCACGCCGCCCGCCAGGCAGAGCCGCGCGTGCCCGGTGCGGGCGTGCAGGTGCCGGGCGGCCTTCAGCAGCGCGTCCTCCAGCACCGCCTGCACGCTGGCCGCCACGTCGGCGTAGTACCGGTCCGCCCCGACGCCGGGCGCGAAGGGGGCGCGGGGGTCGCGCGGGGGGCCGAAGAGCGCCTCGAAGCGGCGGGAGTAGGTGCGCGCGGCGGAGTATGGGAAGGCGAAGTAGTCCAGGTCCAGCTCGAAGCCGCCGTCCTCGTCCACCCGCACCACCTTCTCCACCCGGTCGCGGTGCCTCGGCTCCCCGTAGGCGGCCATCCCCATCACCTTGTACTCGCCCTCGTTGACCTCGAAGCCGAGCCAGGCGGTGAAGGCGGAGTAGAGCAGCCCCAGCGAGTGGGGGAAGCGGATCTCCCGGTCCAGGTCGATGGCGCTGCGGCCGCCGCCCTCCCAGTCGGCCACGGCGGCGCCGGCCGCGGTGGTGGTCCATTCGCCCACCCCGTCCACCGTCAGCACGGCGGCCTCGCGGTACGGCGAGCAGAAGAAGGCGCTGGCGGCGTGCGCGGCGTGGTGCTCGGTGAAGAGGACGCGCTCGGGCCCGATCCCCAGCGCCTCCTGGATGCGCGCCTTCACCCAGAGCTTCTCGCCCGCCCAGCCGCCGGCGAACTCGCCGAAGGCGCGCCACGAGCGCGGGAAGGTGCGCAGCGCGGTGAGGACGATGCGCTCCAGCTTGAGGAGCGGCTTCTCGTAGAAGACGGCGTAGTCCACCTCGGCCGCCGCCACGCCGGCGCGGCGCAGGCAGAAGTCGATGGCGTGCCGGGGGAAGGAGGGGTCGTGCTTGCGCCGGGTGAAGCGCTCCTCCTGCGCGGCGGCCACCACCACGCCGTCCTCCACCAGCGCCGCGGCGGCGTCGTGGTAGAAGCAGGAGATTCCGAGGATCCGCATCACCCCTGCCTGCGCGCCTCGTCGAGCGCCACGGCGGGGGCGGGCCGCGCGCGCCAGCGAGAGCCCTCGCCCGGCGCCGCCAGCGGGTCGTCCCCGCGGAGCCGCGCAACCAGCGCGAAGGGCGGCACCAGCACGCAGTAGAGGAGCCCGAGGAGGAGACGCCCCTGGAAGCCGCCCATCGCATGCGCGAAGCGCCGCCACGCGCCGCCCTCCGGCGCCTCCAGCCGCACCTTGTCGTGGCTCCGGAGCGGGGCGCCCAGCACGCCGGCCAGCGCGGCCCCGGCCACGGCGGCGGGGAAGCGCACCCAGCGCCCCGCATCGTCCAGAAAAACGATGGCGGCGGCGCAGAGGAGGACGGCCGCGAGCAGGTCGCCCGCGGCGGGGACGGCGGGGCGCCCGCGGACGGCCAGCACGGCGCCCGCGGAGTAGCCCGCGAGCGTCAGCAGCACGAGTCCCAGGAGCCCGATCAGCTCCACGTGGCGGTCGGGGAGGGCTAGAAGAGCGTGTAGATGAAGGGCGCGAGCACCGAGCCCTGCGCCAGCGCCAGCAGGACGCCCACCGACAGCACCACGAAGAGCATGGGGAGCAGCCACCAGAGCCGGCGCTCGCGCAGGAAGGCGGCGAGCTCGCGGAGCACCTGGAGGCGCGCGGAGAGGCGGCGGAGGGCGGGCATGCCGGAACGGTAAGGCGGGCGGGTCACAGCCGCCAGTGGCACGCCTCGGCCACCTCGCCCAGGCGGGCGTGCAGGCCGCGCACGTCGAACTCGACGATCTGCGTGCGGGCGCCGGCGGGGGTGAGCTGGAAGCGCAGCCGCTCGGCCACCATCAGCTGCCGCGCCAGGGCGATGCTGCGCGGCGCGAACAGCCCCTTCCCGTCGGTGGCGCCCGTCCACCGCTCCCGCTGCGGCGGCTTCTCGTCCAGCCGGAGGCGGATGGTGAACTCGTTGTCGAGCCCGGCCTCTGGGTGCGTCGCCGTCCCCGTCACCACGAAGACCTCCGTCCTGTCCTCCAGGCAGCGGACGTGGAGTACGGGCCGGTGCGTCTCGCCGCTCCCCTGCAGCGTGTTCCCGGCCAGGAGCGTCAGGACCACGGTGGGCGAATCGTCCATCGGCGAGCGGCCGCGCGTCACCCGCCAGGCGCCGCCGCTGGTGTCCGCCTCGGCCGCGGGTGCCCCTCCCGTCGCCCCGTCGATGGCGATGTACGACGTGTCGGTCTCCGGCACCGTGTCCCGGCTGGAGCCGTCGCCGGAGCCGCTGTCATCGCTCCCGGCGGCGAGCGCCGCGCAGAGGGCCAGCACCCCCAGCGAGAGGAGGTGCCGCCGCCGCTCGCGCCATTCCGCGCCCTTCATCGCGACGCCTCCGCCGGAGGCGTGTACTCCCAGCCGCAGGCGTCCGCCACCTCGCCCAGGTGCCGCCCCAGGCCGCGCACGTCGAAGCGGAGCACGATCAGGCTGCCAATGGCGGTGGTGTACTCGATGCGGAAGACGCGCACCGCCGCCAGCCGCCGCGCCAGCGCCACGGCGCCGGGCGCGAAGAGCACCTCGTCGTCCCGAGACACCGTCCACCGCTGCGCCTCCGCCGGGGCGTCGTCGAACCGCACGCGCACCGGGAGCTCGTCCCGCCGCGGCTGGCCGCGCGGGCGGAGCCGGGCGTCGGTGTCCACGAAAATGGCGGTCCGATTGTCACGGCACTCCACCGTCAGCGAGCGCGGGTCGAGGGTCAGCCCGTTGCCGCTCGCATCCACGGTCAGCTCCACCCCGGGGGTGTCCTCCATCAGCGAGGTGTCGCGCCGCACCTGCCAGCGGCGGGCGAGCGAGTCCGCCTGGGCCGCGCCGGCGGGCGGGTCCGGGACGCCGCGCTCCGGCGGCGGGTCCTCGGGGTGGAAGGTGGTGTCTTCCTCGTACGGGTCCTTGACCGAGCCGATCTCACCGCTGCCGGCGGCGAGCGCCCAGAAGCCGAGGACCACCAGCGCGGAGAGGAGGTGCGGGCGGCGCGTCATCGCGGGGCGGGAGCAGGCGAACGGTAGACGAGCACGTACGCCAGGGCCGCCGCCAGCGCGCAGAGCACGGCGTCGGCCGGGTCGAAGGTGCCGGGGACCGCCCTCGCCAGCTGCCCCAGCTCGCTCCCCACCCCCAGCACCGCCCCCAGCGAGACCCAGGCGAGCGCAGCCGCGCCCCGCCGGGCGCGCCACACCAGCGCCAGCGCGGCGGTGAGGGCGTACGCCCAGAGCGCGTCGGGAAGGCTGAAGAGGAGGAGGTCGGGAAGGCTCTCGCGCGCGCCCGCGGCGCCGAGCTGCAGCCGGGCCACCAAGCCATCGGCGCGCACCGCCTCGGCCCAGCGGAAGAGCCGCAGGTGCGGCGCCCGCCAGAGCAGGTACACGGCGCCGCCCGCCGCCACGGGGAGCACCCCGTGGCGGAGGGCGGCGGACCATGCCGGGGCGCGAGGAGGGGTGCGGGCAGCCAGGGAGCTGCGGGGCGCTGAGGGGTTACGGGTCGCTCTTCACGAGAATAACGCCGCCCCGGAGCGCCCCGCCAGCCGGGCGGCTCAGCGGCGGCCCGGCGACTCGATCTTCCCCAGGAAGAGGATGGAGCCGCTGAAGCGCTCGCGGATGGCCACCAGGAAGGGCCGGTCCGCGCGCAGCGAAGGCGGCAGGCTGACGGGGCCGATTTGCACCGAGGTGGCCGCCGCGGCCTCGGTCCCCTCCTCGTTCACCTCCACGAAGGTCTTCTGCCGGACGTCGGTGATCACCAGCTGGTCGCCGAGGGGCGAGAGCCCGCGGAAGTCCGCCGGCACCGCCCCGCGCCCGAGCGCCACCTCCATCCCCAGCGCCTCCAGCGCGTCCATCAGCCCCTTCGCGTACTCCAGCCGGAAGCGCGGCAGGTAGACGTCCGCCTGCGTCTCCACCATCGCGTCGACCATGCGCTCCCAGTCGAAGTTGTCCAGGCTGTCGGCCAGCGCGTCCAGGCTCCCGCCCTCGCGCGGAACCACCACCGTCATGCTGAAGCCGCCGCGGCCGTAGGGGAGGTCCACCGCGGTGTAGTCGGGGGTGAAGGCGAAGGGGGCGCGGACGTTCTGGTGCATCAGGTCGACCGTCTCGGTGGTGCCGTCGGAGCGCCGGAAGGGCGCCTGCCGCGTCTCGCGAGCGTCGAAGCGGTGGGTCCAGCTCCCCTTGAAGTAGACGGCGTTGACCAGGAACATCACCGTCTCGCCGGGGATGGCGTTCACGATCGTCTCGATCTTCCCGTTCGTCTGCTGCTTCACCCAGGCGTTGATGGTGGCTACCGACGAGGGGAGGCCGAAGTCGAGGGTGCCCACCTCGGCGTCGAAGAACTGCCTCCCCGTGTCGAGGAACGAGGGCTCGACGGGAAAGCCGTCCGCGGCCCAGATGGCGTTGGCCAGCTGCAGCTGCACGCTGGAATCCAGCCCGCGCAGCAGGTCGATGTAGCCGCGGTACGCCTGGTTGATGTCGGCCAGCGGCAGGTCGCCGAAGCCGAGGGCGGCGCGCATGCCGTCGAGGGTGGCGCCGCGGGCGCCGTTCATCGTCATCCCCAGCGCCATGGTGGCGCTGAGCGGCGAGACGAAGACGTTGGGGCCGCCGTCGTCGCCGGGCCCGGCCTCGCGCAGCAGGCCGAAGGCGAAGGAGTTGCTGGCGGCGATGACTTCCTGCTCGGCGGCCGTGAGGTTGCGCGGCAGGCTCTCCATCGGCTCCGAGGCGGAGGGAGAGCGCTCGCACGCGGCGAGCGCGCCCAGCAGGGCGGCGGTCAGGATTCGGGAGAAGCGCATGGCTCGAATGGGTGAAGCGGGAGGTACGGACTCCGGTCGCACCATGAACGTCCCGGCGCGGGAGATCCGGACAGCGCGGCGCGTCAGACGGCGGTGAGCCGCATGGGAGGAGGCTCGGGGGCGGGCGCCGGCGCGGTCCAGCGCCGGGCCCGGGCGGCGACGGGGTCCACGACCCAGCGCATGGCCGCCAGCGACAGGGCGAGCGTCGCGGCCACGTAGGCGACGTACGCCGCCGTGCTGGCCAGCAGCGAGGGACCGGGGATCCACCCCGCCGCATGGAACCAGGCCAGCACCGGCACGTGCAGGAGGAACACCGCCAGCCCCGCCTCGCCCAGCGTCCGCAGCGGGCGGGTGGAGAGGAATCGTCCCACCGCTCCGCCCCCGCTCGCCAGCGCCACCACCAGCAGCCCCTGCAGCGGCGCCAGCAGCCCGTTGTGCAGCAGCTCGCGGGGAATGCCGCCGCCCGCCAGGATCACCGCCGCCCACACGCCGAGCGACGCCGCGGCCACGCGCGCCGCGGTCCGCGCCGGGAGCGCGCCGCGCAGCAGGAACCAGCGGCCGAGCAGCACTCCGAAGACGAACTCCGGCAGCCGCAGCAGGGGGAAGGTGTAGAGCACGGTGCGTCCGGCCACGCCCTCCATCGCCAGCAGCACGTAGACGCCCGGGAGCACGCAGAGCGCCCACGCCGCCGCCATCGCCGGGACGAGCGCGCGCTCCGGGAGCGCCCGCACCCGCTCCGCCATCCAGGGGAAGAGCGCGTAGGCGAAGAAGAGGAAGGTGACCGCCCACGCGGGCGAGTTGAGCACGTTGACCAGCGGCGGGATCCACCCCTGCTGGGCGGAGAGCGCCACCGCGGCGTGCGTCCAGAGGTCGCGGGTGCCGTTCCACCCCACCCACACCGGGATCACCAGCAGGTGCGAGAGCACGGTGAGGGGGTAGACGCGCGCCACCCGCGCCGTCCAGAAGGCGGGGCGGCTCCCGCGGAAGCCGCCCTCCGGCGTGGTGTAGACCCACACCAGCACGAAGCCGGAGAGGATGAAGAGGAGGCTGGTGCTGGTGTACCCCGCCTCGACCGCGGAGCGGACGGGCCCCGGGAGCCAGCGCGCCTGCAGGCTGTGCAGCAGGAGCACGTGCATCGCCGCGAAGAAGCGGATCCCGGTGAGCGCCGGAAGCCGGGAACGGCGCGCTCCGGGGGTGGAGGGCTGCATCGAACGGGTGGGCCGGATGGTGGGACTGCGAGCGGGGGGACGCCGCAGGGGACGATTCGTGAAATATCATACCACGGCGCCGTTTAGGCCAGTCCTCCGCGCTCATTGGTTCGGGCGGATCTTGACTCTGGCCGTGCCGCGATGCTTCGTGATGGCGCGGAGAGAACTCTCAACCTGGAGGCGAGCCATGAAGAAGCTGCGGCTGGACGTGGAGAAGCTGGGCGTGGAGAGCTTC
>DASUNK010000633.1:0-2629 GCA_036277195.1 Longimicrobiaceae bacterium
TGACCACCCTCCTCCCCGACCAGTTCCTGGTGAAGGCCGACGTGGCCACCATGGCGTACGGGCTGGAGGGGCGCAGCCCGCTCCTCGACGTGGGGGTGGTGGAGCTGGCCGGCCGCATCCCCGCCGCGGTGAAGACGGCGGGCTTCCGGCCCAAGCACCTGCTGAAGAAGCTGGCCGCGCGCTACGTGCCGCGCGAGGTGCTCTACCGCCCCAAGCACGGCTTCTCCGTCCCCACCAGCGCCTGGCTGCGGGGGCCGCTGTCCGGGGCGCTGCGCGAGGCGCTCCTGGCCGAGCGCAGCCTGCGCCGCGGGGTGACGGACCCGCGCACGGTGCGCGCGCTGGTGGACGACCACCTGGCCGGGCGCGCCGACCACGGGCAGCGGCTCTGGCTCCTGCTGCAGCTGGAGCTGTGGATGCGGATGTTCGTGGACCGCGAGGTCTCGCCCACGGAGCGGCTGGAGGTCGGGGCCGTGGCCACCGCGGGAGCGGGGGGGCGATGACGGACGCGGCCGCCGCCGCACGCCCGCTGCGGGTCCTCTTCGTCATCGCCTATCCCCACCGGAACGCCGGCGCCAACCGCAGCCTCTTCGAGCTGGTGACCCACCTCCCCCCCTCCGTCCGCCCCCTGGTGCTGGTGACCGAGGAGGGCGCGGTGTCCCGCCTCTACCGCGCGGCCGGGGTGGAGGTGGCCGTGCTCCCGGTGGGCGGCGCGCTCGGCACCTTCGGCGGGCGGCTGGCGCGCACCTCGGCGTGGGAGCGCGCGCGGACGGCGCTCGGGCACCTCCTCCCCTTCACCCTGCGGCTGCGGCGGCTCATCCGCCGCGCGGGGGTGGAGCTGGTGCACGTGAACGACGCCCGCGCCGCGCTGCTGGCGGCGCCCGCGGCGCGGCTGGCCCGCCGCCCGGTGGTGGCGCACCTGCGCGGCGAGTTCCCCTTCGGGCGCGCGGGGCGGCTCCTCTTCGCGCGCGCGGCCGACCGCATCGTGGCCGTCTCCGAGGGGGCGCGCCGCTCGCTGGGCCCGGCGGGGATGCGGAAGTCGGTGGTGGTCTACAACGGCATCGGGTCGCCGCGGCCGGGGCCGCCCATCCCCTTCCTGCGCGCGCTGCGCGAGCGGGGGGTGGTGGTGGCCGGGTGCTTCGCCTCGGTGGTGCCGTTCAAGGGGCAGCACCACCTGATCGAGGCGCTGGCGCGGCTGAACGCGCGCGGGTGGCGCGACCGCCTCGCGGTGGTGTGCGTGGGCGACTTCCCCGCCGGCCACGAGGCGTACCACGCCCACCTGCAGCGCCTCTGCGCCGAGCACGGGATCGACAACCTCACCTTCGCGGGGTGGCAGGACGACCCCTTCGCCTTCTATCCCCAGGTGGACCTGACGGTGCTCCCCTCGGTGACCTGCGAGCGGCTGGCGCTGGACGGGCGCGAGCTGGAGGTGCGCGGGAGCGAGGGCTTCCCCCGCACCCACCTGGAGGCGATGAGCTTCGGGCTCCCGGTGGTGGGGACGCGCATCGCCGGCGTCCCGGAGCAGGTGGCCGACGGCGAGACCGGGCTGCTGGCGCCCCCGGGCGACCCCGCCGCCCTGGCCGACGCGCTGGAGCGGCTGCTGGAGTCCCCGGAGCTGCGGGCCCGCCTGGGCGCGGCGGGGAAGGCCCGCGTGGCGCGCCTCTTCTCCACCGAGGCGTACGTGGCGGGGGTGATGGAGGTCTTCACGGCGCTGGCCGGCGCCCGGGGCGCCCGGTGAGCGGCGCCGGGGCGGCGGCCAAGCGCGCGTTCGACCTGGTGGGCGCCGGGGTGGGGCTGCTGGTCTTCTCCCCCGTGCTGCTGGGGGTGGCGCTCGCCGTCCGGCTGAAGCTGGGGAGCCCGGTGCTCTTCCGGCAGGCGCGTGCGGGGCGCCACGGCGTCCCCTTCCGGCTGGTGAAGTTCCGCAGCATGCGCCACGCGCTCGACGCCGCGGGACGCCCCCTCCCCGACGCGGAGCGGCTCACCCCCTTCGGCCGCTGGCTCCGCTCCAGCAGCCTGGACGAGCTGCCGGAGCTGGCCAACGTGCTGCTCGGCCACATGAGCCTGGTGGGGCCGCGTCCCCTCCCGGTGGAATACCTCCCCCTCTACGACGAGCGGCAGGCGCGGCGCCACGAGGTCCGCCCCGGCCTCACCGGGTGGGCGGTGGTCAACGGCCGCAACGCCCTGGCCTGGGAGCAGCGGCTGGCGCTCGACGTCTGGTACGTGGAGCACCGGTCCTTCGGGCTCGACCTGCGCATCCTCCTCCTCACCCTGCTGAAGGTGTTCCGGCGCGAGGGGGTGAGCCAGGCGGGGCACGCCACCTCCGAGCCCTTCCGCGGCAGCCGCGGCGGGTGAGCGTGGCTGGCGCGGAGCTTGCACGACGGGTAAAAAGATGTTCTACTGCTACGGCCTCGCACATCAGGCCCTCTGCGGAGGGGGCGGGCCGCGCAGCGTACGTGCGTCCTGAATCGGCCACCATCACCAGCGGCTGAGTACGCCACAATGCTCCGTTATGCCGGCCATCCCTTCGTCCCGGTGAAGCTCGGATTCCGCAGGCTCCTCCGGGTGCTGAACCCGGAGCTCGCGCGTCTCCTCCAGGCTACGGACCCGTACACGCTGGTGCCCCCGCGCAACC
>DASUNK010000634.1:0-4455 GCA_036277195.1 Longimicrobiaceae bacterium
TCCGCTTCGCGGGAGATGCCGGGCCTTGAGCCTGCGGGCGCGCCTGCTGATCGCGCTCGGCTACCTCGTCGCCCTCGTGATCGTCGCGTTCGCGGTCCCGCTCGCCCTCAACCTGCGCGACCGGGTGGGGAGCGAGGTGCGAGCGGACGCGCGGACCCAGGCCAACGTGCTCGCCGCGGGCGTCGGCCGGCTCGTCCACCACCACCGTCTCCCAGCCGGGCGGGACGGCGGCGCGGATCTCGGCCAGCGCCCACGCCGGGAGGCTCCAGAGGGAGCGATGCTCGTGCAGGTCGACGACCAGCTTCCGCTTCAACGTCCTACACCCGCGCCAGCGCCCGCACGTCCGGGTCGGCGGCGAGGCGGCGCAGCGCTTCGTCCAGCGCGGAGGAGGCCCCCACCACGCGCACGGTGACCTCGAGGGTGCCGGGGTGCTTCTCCACCGACTCGATGCGGACCCGCAGCCCCGCCTCGCGGCAGTCCTCCTCCAGGTGCGCGATCGCGTCCGGCCCGGCCTCGACCGACACCCGGTAGCGCCGCGCGGTGTAGCGGCCGCGCAGCCACCCCTCCACCCGGTGCAGCAGGAAGAGGGTGACCAGCACCAGCGCGGTGGTCCCCGCCGCCTCGGTGTAGGCCCCCATCCCGACCGCCATCCCGATGGCCACCACCACCCAGATGGTGGCCGCGGTGGTGAGCCCGGTCACCCGGCCGCGCGCGTGCAGGATGGCCCCGGCGCCGATGAAGCCGATCCCCGGGATGATCTGCGCGGCGATGCGCCCGGGGTCGCCGCGGGGCTCGCCCGGGAGCTCTGCCACCAGCAGCGAGAGCTCGGTGAGCAGCGCCGCGCCGACGCAGAGGAGCAGGTTGGTGCGCAGCCCCGCCGGCTTGTTCGAGACCTCGCGCTCCATCCCGATGAGCCCGCCGAGCAGCGCCGCCAGCAGCAGCCGCCCGAAGGTGTCGAGCCGGAGCGCCGCGACCAGCTCGGGCGAGAAGCCGAGGGCGAGGAAGAAGTCGGTCATGTCCGGGAAACGGAGGAGGAGCTATCCCAGCCCCAGCACGTCCGCCATGGAATACGAGCCCGCCGGCTTGCCGGCGATCCACTTCGCCGCGCGCAGCGCGCCCTCGGCGAAGAGGGCGCGGTCCTGCGCCAGGTGGGCCAGCTCGATGCGCTCGCGCTCGCCGATGAACATCACCCGGTGCTCGCCCACGATGTCGCCGCCGCGGACGGCGTGGAAGCCGATCTCCCCGCGCGGCCGCTCGCCGGGGCGCCCGCTGCGTCCGTCCACGCGCACCGCGTCGAGCTCCACGCCGCGGCCACGCGCCACCCATCGCCCCAGCTCCAGCGCGGTGCCGCTGGGCGCGTCGGCCTTGCGGCGGTGGTGCGCCTCCACGATCTCCACGTCGTAGCCGTCGTCCAGCACGGCGGCCGCGCGCTCGGCCAGCGCCAGCAGCAGGTTCACGCCCACGCTGAAGTTGGCGGACTGGAGCACCGCCGCGCGCGCCGCCGCCTCGCGGAGCAGCCCGCGCTCCTCGTCTCCCAGTCCCGTGGTCCCCACCACCAGCCCCTTCCCCGCGAGCGCGTCGCCGTGCGTGGAGAGGAGGCGCCGCAGCGCCTCGGGGGCGGAGAAGTCCACCACCACGTCGGCGGCGCGGAGCCACTCCCCCGCCCCGGCGGGGTCGTCGGCCAGCGGGCACTCCAGCTCCGGCGGCGGGTCGTCGCCCTCCACGCGGCCGATCCCCCCCACCAGCTCCAGCGCGTCGTCGCGCGCCATCAGCCGGGCCAGGGTGGTCCCCATGCGCCCGGTGGCGCCGCAGAGCACCACCCGGACCGGAGTGGCCACGCTCAGCTGTCCCGCGAGACGGGGAGACCCACGGCGCGCATCGCTTCGGCCAGCTCCTTCCGCACCGCGGGCGAGGCGTCCACCAGCGGGAGCCGCGGCTCGCCGGCCTCGAAGCCGAGCAGGGCCACGGCGGCCTTCACCGGGATCGGGTTGGGCTCGCGGAAGAGCGCGGCGATGAGCGGCAGGTAGCGCAGCTGCAGCGCGCAGGCGCCCTTCACGTCGCCCGCGAGGAAGCGGTGCACCATGGCCGCGGTGTCCGCCGGCGCCACGTTGGCGAGCACGGAGATCACCCCCACGCCGCCGAGCGCCAGGAGCGGCACCACCTGGTCGTCGTTGCCGCTGTAGAGGGCCACGCGGTCCGCCACGCGCCGGGCCAGCTCGGCCACCTGCGAGATGTCGCCGCTGGCCTCCTTGACCCCGGCCACGCGCGGGTCCTCCGCCAGTGCCTCGACCGTCTCGGGGGTCACGTTGCACGCCGTGCGGCCGGGGACGTTGTAGACGATGATCGGCAGGTCGCCGCCCGCGTCCATCACCTTGCGGTAGTGGGCGATGATGCCGCGCTGCGGCGGCTTGTTGTACGGCGGCGGCGACACCAGCAGCGCGTCGGCGCCGGCGGCGCGGGCCTCGCGCGCCAGGTGGCTGACGGCGGCCGTGTCGCTCCCGCCCACGCCGGCGACGACGGGCACCTTCCCGCCCGCCTCCTCGCGGGCGATCTCCACGCTGCGGCGCTGCTCGGCGGGGGTCATGGTCGACGCCTCGCCGGTGCTGCCGTTGACGATCAGCGCGCTGGTGCCCTCGCGCAGCTGGAAGCGCACCAGGTCGCGGAGCACGCCCTCGTCCACGGCGCCATCCGCGCCGAACGGGGTGACCAGCGCGACGCCGGAGCCGGTGAACAGCCGGTCGTTGGCCATCTCAGAGGCTCTTGAGGTCCAGGATGTCGCCCGGCATCACGTCGCCCTCGGCGTCGTCGGGGTCCAGGTCGCGCTCGGTGGATTCGCGGAAGTCGTCGGCGGCCTCGTCGCCCAGGCGGGTGTAGAAGGAGCGGAAGACGGCGCCGCCGCACTTCTCGCAGCGCATGTCGGCGGGCGGGGGCTCGTCGTCGAAGAAGTAGTCCTTCCCGCAGTTCTCGCAGACCAGGGTGAGCACCTCCTCCACGGACTGCGCGCCGCCCTCGCCGGCCGGGTCGGGGCGCGGCTCCTCGGCGGCGTGGCTGGCCCGGGCGATCCCGGTGTCGTCCGAATCGTAGCGTTCCTGCGGCATGGTACGGTCCTCCGGCTCTCTGGGTACGGCGCGGGAAAGGCTCCGCCGCGACTCAGCACATCGTATACCGGAACAGCTAGTCCTAAGTCCTAAGTCCTGAGTCCTGAGAGGTGCAAGCCCTCCGCCCCAGCGCTACCCCAACACCGAAGCCACTTAGGACTTAGGACTCAGGACTCAGGACTTCAGTTCAACCCCACCGCCTCGCGCACCCGCTCCATCGTCCCCTCCGCGATCTCGCGCGCACGGCGGGCGCCGTCGCGCAGCACCTCCTCCAGGTAGCCGGGGCGGGCCATGATCTCCTCCCGCCGCGCCCGCATCGGGGCGAAGTACTCCCAGACGGCCTCGAACAGCCGCTGCTTGAAGGTGCCGTAGCCCACGCCCCCCGCGCGGAACTCCTCCTCCATCCGCGCCACCTCCTCCGGCGGCGCCACCAGCCGGTAGAGGGCCAGGATGATCGAGCCCGCGGGGTCCTTGGGCGCCTCCAGCGGGGTGGAGTCGGTCACGATCCCCATCACCCGCTTCCGCAGCGCCTTCTCCGGGAGGAAGATGTCGATGGTGTTCCCGTAGCTCTTGCTCATCTTCTCCCCGTCGAGCCCGGGGATCACCGCCATGTCCTCGCTGATCTCGGGCTCCGGCAGCTTGAGCACCGGCCGGTACGCCTCGTTGAACTTGACGGCGATGTCGCGCGCCATCTCCAGGTGCTGCTTCTGGTCCTTCCCCACCGGGACGACGTCCGCGTCGTAGAGCATGATGTCCGCGGCCTGGAGCACCGGGTAGGTGAAGAGCCCGGCGCTGGCCGGGAGCCCGCGCGCCACCTTGTCCTTGTACGAGACGGCGCGCTCCAGCAGCCCCATCGGCGTCACCGTCGTCAGGATCCACATCAGCTCGCAGTGCAGCGGCACGTCGCTCTGGCGGAAGAAGAGGCTGCGCTCCGGGTCGAGCCCGCACGCCAGCCAGTCGGCGGCGCCGTTGCGGATGTTCGCGCGCAGGGCGTCCGGGTCCTGCACGGTGGTGAGTGCATGCAGGTCCACCAGGATGGCGAACACCTCCCCGCGCTCCTGCATCGCGATCAGGGGCTTCATCGCCCCGAAGTAGTTGCCGAGGTGGAAGTTGCCGGACGGCTGGATGCCCGTGAGGATGCGCTTCACGATCGGTTTGTTGCTGATGGTTCCGGGCACCGGCCGATTTGCCGGGGCGAATGAGACACGAGTAGCACCCCAGCAGAGCGAATGGAATTCGCCGCTGGAACTACACGAAGTCCGCCTGCGCGGACTGCACGGCCGCCCTCACTCCACTACGGACAATTCAGCCACAGGCACGCGCAAACCCACCCCTGCAGCCCGCGAAGGCGGGCTTT
>DASUNK010000635.1:0-5064 GCA_036277195.1 Longimicrobiaceae bacterium
GCGCCCCAGAAGCGCAGGTAGCGCCGCCAGGCCGGCACGGGGTTGGCCATCAGGCGGTGCGGGGAGAGGCTTCCAGCACCATCGCCACCGCGCGGGCGAAGGCGTTCCAGCTCGTCGTCTCCACGGCCAGCTGCTGGCGGCCCGCCGGGGTGAGGCGGTAGAACTTGGCGCGGCGCCCGTTCTCCGAGACCCCCCACTCCCCCTCGATCCACCCGCGCCGCTCCATGCGGTGGAGCGCCGGGTAGAGCGAGCCCTCCTCGATGCGCAGCGCCTCGCCGGTGGTGTCCTGGATCCACCGGGCGATGGCGTAGCCGTGCAGCGGCTGCCAGCTCAGCGTCTTGAGGATCAGGATGTCGAGCGTGCCCTGCAGCAGGTCGACGGTCACGGCGGCTCCTCCTTTCCCATAGGATGACTAGGGGTAGGATAGCAGGCGCTCCCCTAGAATGTCAAGGGGAGCGTTTCCCGCGTTGCTCCTCCCCAGGCGGAACGGTACTTTCCGCCGGAACCGCACCCCCAACGCAGGAGGACGCCGTATGCACCGCTCCCTTCGCAGGACCGCCCTGGCGCTGGCCTGGCTCGCCGCGGTCCCCGCCGCGCTCGTCGCGCAGCCGCCCGCCGTGGGCCCCAACGTCTTCACCGTGGCCCGCTACCTGGACTACGAGACGGTGGGCGACCCCCAGCTCTCCCCCGACGGCTCGCAGATCGTCTACACGCGCCGCTGGATCGACCGCATGGAGGACCGCTGGGAGTCCGCCCTCTGGATCATGGACGCCGACGGCTCGCGCAACCGCTTCCTGGCCAAGGGCTCGGGCCCGCAGTGGTCGCCCGACGGGCGGCGCGTGGCCTACCTGGCCGAGGGCGAGCCCAAGGGGACGCAGCTGTGGGTGCGCTGGATCGACGCCGAGGGCCCCGCCACCCAAGTCACCCGCGTCACCGAGTCTCCGGGGAACGTCCGCTGGGCGCCGGACGGGCGCACGCTCGGCTTCACCATGTTCGTCCCCAAGTCGTCGACGTGGAAGATCGAGCTGCCGCCCGCGCCGGAAGGGGCGAAGTGGACCCGGGCGCCCCGCTTCGAGGAGCGGCTGCACTACCGGCAGGACCGGCGCGGCTTCACCGACCCCGGCTTCGTGCACCTCTTCACCGTCCCCGCCGACGGGGGGACGCCGCGGCAGGTGACGACGGGCGACTGGAACGTGGGCTTCCGCTTCGACGCGCTGGCCGGCGGCGTGGGGTGGAACTGGACGCCGGACGGCCGCACCATCGTGGTGGAGGGGCTCAACGAGCCGGACCACGACGCGCGCTACCGGGACGCCGACCTCTTCGCCGTGGACGTGGCCAGCGGGACGGCGCGCAAGCTCACTCCCGACCGCGGCACCTGGCACAACCCGGTGGTGTCGCCGGACGGTCGGCGGGTGGCCTTCACCGGCCACGAGTTCACCCCGCACACCTACCGGGCCGAGGACCTGTACGTGGTGGAGCTGGCCGGCGGCGGGATGCGGAAGATCTCCGGCGCGCTGGACCGCGACCCCGAGACGCTGCACTGGGCGCCGGACGGGAGCGGCGTCTACTTCAGCGCCGAGGACCGCGGCAGCCGCAACCTCTACTTCGCCACCACCGCGGGCGAGGTGCGCCCGGTGACGCGCGGCACGCACCTGCTGGTGCTCTCGTCGGTGGGGCGCGGCGGCGTGGGGGCGGGGATCCGCGTCTCCTCCCACGAGCCGGCGGACGTGGTGCGCATCGACCTGCGCCGCGGCAGCTGGGAGCGGCTCACCCGCGTCAACGAGGACGTGCTGGCCGGCGTGCGCCTGGGCGAGGTGGAGGAGATCTGGTACACGTCCACCGGCGGCACGCGGGTGCAGGGGTGGATCGTCAAGCCGCCCAACTTCGACCCGGCCCGCGACTACCCGCTGGTGCTGGAGATCCACGGCGGGCCGCACGCCATGTACAACGTGGGGTTCAACCCCATGCTCCAGAACTTCGCCGCGCACGGCTACGTGGTGCTCTACACCAACCCGCGCGGGAGCACCGGCTACGGCAGCGCCTTCGGCAACGCCATCGACCGCGCCTATCCCAGCGTGGACTACGACGACCTGATGGCGGGGGTCGATTCGCTGGTGGCGCGGGGATACGTCGACCCGCAGCGGATGTACGTGGGCGGGTGCAGCGGCGGCGGGGTGCTCACCAGCTGGGTGATCGGCCACACGGACCGCTTCGCCGCGGCGGCGGTGCGCTGCCCGGTGATCAACTGGCTGAGCTTCGCGGGGCAGACGGACGTGCCGCTCTTCACCGGCAACTTCTTCGAAAAGCCGTTCTGGGAGGACCCGGCGCCCTGGCTGCGGCAGTCGCCGCTGATGTACGTGGGGAACGTGAAGACGCCCACCCTGCTGATGACGGGCGAGCTGGACCTGCGCACCCCGATGCCGCAGACGGAGGAGTACTACGCCGCGCTCAAGGTGCGGGGGGTGCCGACGGCGCTGCTGCGCTTCGAGGGCGAGTACCACGGCACCGGGTCGCGCCCGTCGAACTGGATGCGCACGCAGCTCTACATGATGAGCTGGTACGAGCGCTGGCCGCGCCGCGAGGCCGCCCCGCAGCGCGCCGCCACCGACGGGAACTGATAGTCCTGAGTCCCAAGTCCTGAGTCCTGAACAGCACCCAGGACCCAGGATTGGGAACTTAGGACTTAGGACTTAGGACTTAGGACTTAGGACTTAGGACTTAGGACTTAGGACTTAGGACTTAGGACTATGTCCCTCCTCGCCCCCGCGCGGACGGCCGAGGCCGCCGCCATGCTCGAGGCGGCGGCGCTCCCCGAGCCCGCCGCCACCCCGCAGGGCGGCCGCGGCCCCCTGGGGCCGATCGCCCTCTCGCTCTCCGGCGGCGGGTACCGGGCCGCCGGCTTCCACCTGGGGGTGCTGAAGCTGCTGGACGAGGCGGGGCTGCTGGGGAGCGTGGCCGCCCTCTCCACCGTGTCGGGCGGCACCATCGTCGGCGCGCGCTGGGTGAGGGGGCTGCTCGACGGGGAGCCGTTCGCGGAGTTCTCGGCCGGCTTCGCCGACTTCCTGCGGCGGACCAACGTGGTGCGCGAGGCGCTGGCCACGCTCACCGAGCGCGACGGCGGCGCCGCGCACCCCAGCCTCATCCGCGCGGCGGCGCGCGTCTACGCCTCGCCCGCGGTGGTGGGCGAGCGGCGGCTGGGCGAGGTGCTCGACGCCCCGCATCTCCCGCTGGAGGAGGTGATCTTCAACGCCACCGAGTTCCACTCGGGGGTGGACTTCCGCTTCCGCCGCAGCCGCAACCCCGCGGCGGTCATCGGCAACGGGCACTTCCGCGTGCCGCGCCCGGTGGCGGCCGAGGTGCGGCTGGCGGACGTGGTGGCGGCCTCCTCGTGCTTCCCCTCGGTCTTCGAGCCCTTCCTCTTCCCCGACCACTTCGCCTGGCCCGCGGCGTTCCCGCTGGAGCGGGTGCGCGGCGAGCTCGGCGAGGGCTTCGCGGGCGGGCTGCCGCTGATGGACGGCGGCGTCTACGACAACCAGGGCGTGGCGAGCCTCCTCCTGGCCTACGCCGGGCCGGAGCCGCCGCCCCTGCTGCTCATCTCCGACACCAGCCCGCCGGAGGACAACCTCTATCCCGACTACCCGGCGCCGCGACCGCGCGGGTTCCTCACCCTGCGTGCGGTGGCCTGGCTCGGGCGGCTGGTGTTCGTGCTCTCGCTGGCCTCGGCGGTGATGCTGGTGATCGCGGGCGCGGAGGAGGTGCGCGAGGAGGGGTTCAGCTTCGGGGAGCTGCTGCTGTACGGCATCCCCTTCGTCTTCACCGGCGGCGTGGCGGCGGGGCTCCTCTGGCTGCGCCGGGTGATGGGGGAGGTGGAGAAGCAGCTCCGCGCGCAGGTGCAGATCGCCCGGGTGTGGAGCTACCTGCGCAAGCTGACCGTGATGGACCTCATCACCCTGGTGGAGACGCGCGTCACCTCGCTGCTGGCGCTCACGGCCAGCATCTTCATGAAGCGCATCCGCGGGCTCGTCTTCAACACCGTCTTCCGCGACGAGCGCTACGACCGCCGCCGCGTGCCGAACCTCATCTACGGCCTCACGCTCGACCACCGGAAGCTCTTCGAGGCGCACCCCTGGCTCCGGCCGGGCGAGCGCCTCCAGCAGCTGGCGCGCGACGCCTCGGCCGTGCCCACCACGCTCTGGGTGGACACGGAGGAGCAGCTGGCGCAGCTGGTGGACGCGGGCTACGCCACCACCTGCTTCTCGCTCCTGCGCCACCTGGTGGGGGACCCGGAGGAGGCGTGGCGCCGGCCCGGCTCGCCCGCCGCGGAGCTGTACGAGCGGCTGCGCGAGACCTGGCGCCGGCTGAACGGGACGTGAGGGTGGAGATGATTGTCATTCCAGCCGCCCCTGGCACTCGTGGGGCTGCCGCACCCACCTTCCAGCCATTCCCCGGCCAGATTCCACGGCCCTGCCGTCGACGGTGCAGCGGCGGGATCAGCGTGGTCGGGCCTCGGAATGACAGGGAACGCGTAGGGGCGCGATTCATCGCACCCGCGCCTGCCTCGCCCGTGTGCCTGCCGGGGCGCGCGCGAGGCGGCGAGCAGTCGGCGCAGGCCGACTTCGCGTAGTTGTTGCCCGCGGTTTCAACCGCTGGGGGGAATGAGCCCCATCGCTTCGGCGACCAGCTCGTAGGAGCGCAGCCGCGCCCCGAAGTCGTGCGTCACGGTGACGAGCAGCAGCTCGTCCGTCCCGTAGCGCGCCGCCACCCGCAGCAGCTCCGCGCGCACCTGCGCCGGGTCGCCGGCGAGCGTCCGCGCCCCGTCCACGCCCGTCCCGGGCGGCACCCATCCCTCCTCCAGCTCGCCCAGCGCCTCCTCGGGCGAGGGGATGCCGCGGTCGATGCCGCGCATGATGCGGCGGCGCCACACCTCCAGGCTGGCCGCCAGCCGCTGCGCCTCCGCCTCCGTCTCCGCGCACACCACCCCCAGCGCCGCGCTCAGCGCCGGCTCCGCCCGCTGCGCCGAGGGCTGGAAGCGCTCGCGGTAGAGCCGCGCCAGCTCCGCCCCGT
>DASUNK010000636.1:0-4656 GCA_036277195.1 Longimicrobiaceae bacterium
CTCGCTCCGCTACGCGTACGACCGCAGGCCCGACGCGCAGTTCCTGCTGGAGGCGCTGGGCCGGGTGTGGGCGGCCGGCGCCGCGCCGGACTGGAAGGCGTTCCGGGGCGACGAGCACCGCCTCCGCGTGCGGCTCCCCACCTACCCCTGGGAGCGGCAGCGCTACTGGATCGAGGCCCCGTCCGCGACCTCGTCTCCCGCCTCCGGCCCGCAGGGCCGGCGGCACGACCCGGCGGAGTGGACCTACGTGCCGGCCTGGACGCGCACCCCCGTCCCCGCCGCGGCGGGGGAGGAGCGGGGGCGCGTCCTGGTGCTCTCGGCCGGGCCCTTCGGCGAGGGGGTGGCGGCGGCGCTGCGCAGCGCGGGGCGCGAGGTGGTCCTGGCGCGCGCCGGCGACCCCTTCGCCGCGGACGGCTTCCGCCCCGACGTGGTGGTGGACGCGCGCCCGGTGGAGCTGGACCCGGGGGCCGCCTTCGGCGCGCTCCTGTTGCTGGCCGACGCGCTGGGCGGCACGGGCGGCGAGCTGGTGGTGGTGACCGCCGCGGCGTTCGAGGTGACGGGCGACGAGCCGCTGGACCCGCGCGCCGCGGCGCTCGCGGGCGCCGCCGCCACCCTGGCGCACGAATATCCCTCCCTTTCCATCCGCGTGGTGGACGTCGCCGCCGCATCGGACCCGAGCTCGAAGCGGGTCGCCGCCGAGGTCCTCGCCGGTGGGGACGAGCCGGTGGCCGCCTACCGGGGCCGGCTCCGCTGGGCCCGCACCTTCCGCCCGGTCCGCGCGCGGCACCCCGCGGCCGCCGTGCGGGAAGGCGGCGCCTACCTGCTGGTGGGCGACGCCGCGGGGCGCAACGCGCGCTTCGCCACGGTGCTGGCCGGGACGCCCGGGGTGCGCCTCGCCCTCGCCGCGCCGTCCGTGCCCGCGGAGCTGGTGCGCGGCCTGGAGGCCATGGGCGCCGGGGTGCTCTCCCTCGAGCTCGACCCGTCCGACGCCGCGGCGCTGGCGCGGGCGGTGGCGGAGGCCGAGGCGCGCTTCGGCCGCATCGACGGCGTGGTCGCCGCGCCGGAGCTGGGGGAGGCCGCCGGCCTGGCGCTCGCCTCCGAGGCGGACCCGGCGGAGTGGGCCGCGCAGGTGGCGGGGGTCGAGCGCTCCCTGGACGCGCTGGCCGCCGCGCTGGAGGGGCGGACGCCGGACTTCTGCCTGGTGGAGTCGTCGCTGGCGGGGGTGCTGGGGGTGCTGGGCCGCCTGCGCCACGCCGCCGCCAACGCCCTGGCCGACGCCTTCGCCGCGCGCCGCGCGCGCGAGGGTGGCGCCCGCTGGACCAGCGTGGCCTGGGACCGCTGGATCGCCGACGACGAGGCCTCGGCCGACGGGTCGGGCGTCCGCGACGCCGAGGTCCCCGCGGCGCTCCGGGCGGTGCTGGCGCTGGCCGGCGACCCGGTGGTGCTGGTGTCCACCGTCGACCTGGACGAGCGCCTCCGCGCGGGCGCTGCCCCGCCGGCCCCCGCGCCCGCCGCCGGCGGGGCGCTGTACGCGCGTCCCGAGCTGGAGAGCGACTACGCGCCGCCCACCACCGAGCTGGAGGAGCAGCTCGCCACCCTGTGGAAGGAGCTGCTGGGGATCGAGCGGGTGGGGATTCACGACGACTTCTTCGAGCTGGGCGGGCACTCGCTCCTGGCCACGCAGATCATCTCCCGCGTGCGCGCCCTCTTCCGCATCGACCTGCGCCTGGCCGCCATCTTCGAGGCCCCCACGGTGGCCCGGATGGCCGAGCTGATCGAGGAGGCCATCATCGCCGAGCTGGAGGCGCTGAGCGACGAGGACGCGGCGGCGCTGGTGGGGCGGTAGGGAAGTGCGAAGTGCGAAGTGCGAAGTGCGAAGTGCGAAGTGCGAAGTGCGAAGTGCGAAGTGCTCAGGACTCAGGACTCAGGACTCAGGACTCAGGACTTAGGACTCAGGACTTAGGACTCAGGACTTAGGACTATAAAGAGATGAGCATCGCTACCCGCCGGGAAGGACTGTCCGCCGACAAGCGCGCGCTGCTGCGGCAGCGGCTGGCCGGGATGGAGGGCGCGGCACCCGAGCTGGAGACCGTCACCCGCTGCGCCGGCGAGGGGCCCGAGTACCCCGCGTCGTTCATGCAGGAGCAGATGTGGCTGGTGACCCAGCTCGAGCCCGACAAGGCCGTCTACAACGTCCCCGTGGCCGTGCTGGTGCGCGCCGACGCCGACGTGGGCGCGCTGGAGCGCGCCTTCAGCGAGGTGGTGCGCCGCCACGAGGGGCTCCGCACCGTCTTCCGCGTAGTCGACGGCGAGCTGCGCCAGGTGGTGCTTCCCCCCTTCCCGGTGCGCGCCGACGTGCGCGACGTGCGCCACCGCGTGGGCGCCGACTTCGAGCGCGACGTGCGGAAGCTGGTGACCGAAGAGGGCGCCCGCTACATGGACCTGGAGCACGGGCCGCTGGTGCGCCTCTCCCTCCTCCGCGTCACCGCCGAGCGCTTCGCGCTGGTCATCACCGTGCACCACATCGTCACCGACGGGTGGGCGTACCCGCTCCTCCTGCACGAGCTGTGGAGCTTCTACGCCGCCTTCCGGCTGGGGCAGACGCTCGAGCTGCCCCCGCCGGCCGCGCTCCGCTACGTCGACTACGCCGTCTGGCAGCGCACCAACCTCACCGGCGCCACGCTGCAGCGGCACATCGACTTCTGGAGGAGCCACCTGGCCGGGGCGCCGCAGACGGAGCTGGTGGGCGACCGCCCCCGCCCGGCGCGCCCCTCGTACCGCGGCGCCTTCCACCACTTCACCATCGGCGAGGAGACCACCGCGGCGCTCCGCGCGCTGGCCGTGCGCGAGAAGGTGACGCTCAACATGGTGCTGGCCGCCGCCTTCGGCGCGCTGGTGGCGCGGTACACCGGGTCGGGCGACGTGGTGGTGGGCACCCTCTTCGGCAACCGGAGCCGGCTGGAGCTGCAGGACGTGGTGGGGTGCTTCGTGAACTCCGCCGCCCTCCGCATGGACTTCGGCGACGGCCCCGGGCTGGCCGAGGCCTCGCGGCGGGCGCGCGACCTGATCCTGGAGGCCGACCAGCACCAGGAGCTGCCCTTCGAGAAGGTGGTGGAGTACCTGAACGTGGCGCGCGACCCCAGCCGCAACCCGCTCTTCCAGGTGATGTACTTCCACCACACCTTCGTCCCCAGCCACTTCGCCGCCGAGAAGACCGGTGCCGACGACAACGGGCTGGACATGCGCCCCGTGTACGCGGACAACCGCGCGGCGCTGGTGGACACGGGGCTCGCCAAGCTCGACCTCTCCCTGGCCACCCTCGAGGACGGGCCGCGCCTCACCGGCGTGGTGGAGTACGCCACCGACCTCTTCGACGCGGCCACGGTGGAGCGCTTCTGCCGGCACTACGTCACCCTCCTCTCCCGCGCGGCCGCCGAGCCGGACCGACCGCTCACCGGCATCTCCCTCCTGGACGGCGCCGAGCGCCGCGCGCTGCTGGAGGAGTGGGGAAGGGGAGGTGCGCCCGCGGCCGGGCCCGCCCCCTTCCACCGCCTCTTCGAGGCGCAGGCCGCGCGGACGCCGGACGCGGAGGCGGTGCGCCACGCGGGCGTCTCCGTCACCTACGCAGAGCTGAACGCGCGCGCCAACCGGCTCGCCCGCCGCCTGCGCGCGCTGGGGGTGGGCCTCGAGTCGGTCGTGGCCGTGTCGCTGGACCGCTCGCCGGAGATGGTGGCCGCGTTCCTGGCGGCGAACAAGGCGGGCGGCGTCTTCCTGCCCGTGGACCCGGCCTATCCGCCCGAGCGGCGGCGCTGGATGCTGGAGGACTCGGGCGCCCGCGTGGTCCTCACCCGCTCGGAGCTGCTCGCCGACCTCCCGGAGACGGGCGCCGCCGTCGTCGCGCTCGACGCGGCCGCGGGGGAGATCGAGGCCGAGGACGCCGCAAACCTCTCCGTCGAGGTCGACCCGGAACACGCGTCGTACATCATCTTCACCTCGGGGTCGACGGGGCGGCCGAAGGGAGTCGTCGTTCCCCACCGCGGCATCGCCAACCTGGCAGCCGCGCACCGCGAGGGGTTCGGGATCACGGCGGAGAGCCGCATCCTCCAGTTCGCCTCGTTCTCCTTCGACATGGCGGTGTGGGACACGGCCAACGCGTTCCTGGCCGGCGCCTGCCTGGTGCTGGCGGACGCGGAGGCCTCGGGCGGCGGCGAGGCGCTGGTCGAGCTGCTGCGCCGCGAGCGGGTGGGCTTCGCCCTCCTCCCCCCGCCGCTCCTGGCGGCGCTCCCGGAGGAGGGGCTGCCGGAGCTGCGGACGGTGGTCTCGGGCGGGGACGTGGTGACGCCCGAGGTGGCGCGCCGCTGGGGTGCCGGGCGGCTCTTCGTGAACGCGTACGGGCCCACGGAGACCACCGTCTGCGCCACGCTGGCGCTGGATCCGCCGTGCGCCGAGGGGCGGGTGCCGATCGGCCGGCCGCTGCCCGGGCTCACCGCGTACGTGCTGGACGCCTCGCTCCGGCCGGTGCCGGCGGGCGTCCCCGGCGAGCTGTTCGTGGGGGGGATGTGCGTGGCGCGCGGCTACCTGGGGCTCCCCGGGGCCACCGCCGAGCGCTTCGTCCCCGACCCGTTCTCCGCGGACGCGGGGGCGCGGCTGTACCGC
>DASUNK010000637.1:0-4748 GCA_036277195.1 Longimicrobiaceae bacterium
GAAGCGGGTCGGGGAAGCGCAGCTTCCCCTCGGCCATGCTGGCCCCCCGCAGGCTCACGGAGAGCGCCTGGTCGATGAACTCCACCGGGTGCACCTCCATCTGCTCCACCACGTCCTTGGGGAGGTCGTCCAGGTCCGGCACGTTGTCCTTGGGGATGAGGATGCTGCGGATCCCGGCGCGCCAGGCGCCGAGCAGCTTCTCCTTGACGCCGCCGATCGGGAGCACCCGCCCGGTGAGCGTCACCTCGCCGGTCATGGCCACGTCGGAGCGCACCGGCGCGCCGGAGAGCGCCGACACCAGCGCCACCGTCATCGCCACCCCCGCCGACGGCCCGTCCTTGGGGATGGCGCCCGCGGGGACGTGGATGTGGATCTCCGTCCCCCACGCCGCCCTGGGGTCGATGCCGTAGCGGCGCGAGTTGGCCCGGGCGTAGGTGAGCGCCGCCCGGCCGGACTCCTTCATCACGTCGCCCAGCTGCCCGGTGAGCACCAGCCCGCCGAAGCCGGGGGCCGCCGCGTCCGTCTCGGCGGCCTCCACCCGGGCGGTGCGCTGCGCGGCCGAGACCTCGATGAACATGATGTCGCCGCCCTGCGGGGTGTAGTACATCCCCGTGGCCACGCCCACCAGGTCCTCGCGCCCCATCCGCTCCGGGTGCACCTTGCTCCTCCCCAGCAACTCCTTCACCCGGTCCGTGTCGACCACCACCTGCTCCGCGCTCCCCGAGGCGATGCGGCGCGCCGCCTTGCGGGCCAGCTTGCCGATCTCCCGCTCCAGCTGCCGCACCCCCGCCTCGCGGGTGTACTCGGAGATCACCGTCTCCAGCGCGCCGTCGTCCACCGCCATCTCGTCCACCTCCAGCCCCGCCTCCTCGCGCTGGCGCGGCAGGAGGAAGCGCTCGGCGATGGCCTTCTTCTCCAGCTCGGTGTAGCCCCGGAACTCCACCGCCTCCATGCGGTCGTAGAGCGGCGCCGGGATGTTCTGGACGTAGTTGGCCGTGGCGATGAAGAGCACCTCGCTCAGGTCGAAGGGCACGCCCAGGTAGTGGTCCGTGAACTCGTGGTTCTGCGCCGGGTCCAGCACCTCCAGCAGCGCCGCCGAGGGGTCGCCCTGCAGCGAGACGCCCAGCTTGTCCACCTCGTCCAGGAGGATGACCGGGTTGCGGCTCTTGGCCTGCTTGAGCGCCTGCACGATGCGCCCCGGCATGGCGCCCACGTAGGTGCGCCGGTGGCCGCGGATGTCGGCCTCGTCGCGCGCGCCGCCCAGGGCGATGCGCACGTAGCGCCGCCCCAGCGCCCGGGCGATGCTCTTGGCGATGGAGGTCTTTCCCACCCCCGGCGGCCCGGCGAAGAGGAGGATCGGCCCCTTGGCCGTGGCGCGGGCCTTGGCCTCGAGCACCTGCTTCTGCACCGCCTCGCCGTCGGCTTCGCCCTCCTCGGCCTCGGTGCCCTCCACGGCCGCAGCCTCCACCTCGGCGTCCTCCTTGACCTCGGCCTCGGCGCGGCGAGCGGCCAGCTGGCGGACGGCCAGGAACTCCAGCACGCGGTCCTTGACGTCCTCCAGCCCGTAGTGGTCCTCGTGCAGGATCTCCTCGGCCTGCACCAGCTCCAGGTTGTCCTCGGTGCGCGTGTTCCAGGGGAGGTCCGCGATCCACTCCAGGTAGGTTCGGATCACCTGGTACTCGGCGCTCTGGGGGCTGGTGCGCTCCAGCCGGCTCAGCTCGCGCTCGGCCTCCTCGCGGGCGGCGTCGGAGAGGTCGAGCGCGTCGATCTTCTGGCGCAGCTCCTCCACCTCGGCGCCCTCGTCCTCCTCGCCCAGCTCGCGCTGGATGGCCTTCATCTGCTCGCGCAGCAGCATCTCGCGCTGGCGCTCGCCCAGCTCCTCCTGCACCTGGGCCTGGATCTCCTCCTGCGCCTCGATGAGCGCCAGCTGGCGCTGCACGATGAGCAGGAGCGAGCGCATCCGCTCCTCCACGGAGAGGATCTCCAGCAGCTTCTGCTTGGCCTCGGTCCCCATCTCCACGTAGAACGACACCAGGTCGGCGAAGGGGCCGGGCTCGGTGACGCCCTCCATGAACTGCTGGAGCATCTCGGGGGGAATGCCGCGGCGGCGGCCCAGGTCGGCGGCGCGGTCGCGCAGCTCGCGGAAGAGGGCCAGGAACGCCGGGTCCTCGGGGTTCACGGGCGCCAGGTCGTCGAGCGGGCGCACGTGGGCGGTGAGGCCGCGGTCGGGGGTGTCGGTGTACTGCAGGGCGAGCGCGCGGCGCTCGCCGTGGATGAGGAGCTGCACGCCGCCGCCGCCGCGCTGCACCTGCGCGATGCGCACCAGCGTGCCGGACGGGTAGAGATTGTCGACCTCCACCTCGTCGCGGTTCTCGCGCTGGGCCACGGCCAGCATGCGCCGGTCGCCCGCGAGCGCGGCCTCGATGGCCTGCAGCGTACCCGGGCGGCCGGCCGAGATCGGCACGGCGGTCCCGGGGAAGATCACCGTCTCCCGCAGGGGGAGGACGGGAAGGATCAGTCTCTCGCTCATGTCCTCGTTCGTCCCTGTCGTCGGTGTGCCGGCGCTCCGCGGGGTGCGGGCGGCCGGCGGCTGGACGCGGGCTTTCGCATTTCCCTTGCCGCGCCTGGATACCCCGCTGCATCCGCCGAAGTGCCAGCAAACACGCTGGTTTTGCTGGGTTCGAGACGATCCGGGCGCCGGCTGCCATCGGGGCGCGGCCTGCTCGTCCCATGTCGTTAAGGCATGAACTACTGTCCCAACGGCATGTTACCGCGGCGGTTTGCCCCGGCGCGGGCCGGGCGGTAGGTTGCGCGGATGGACGCCTCCGATCCTCCCGGACCGCCCGCCGGCGCCGCCGCCCGCCGCCGCGCCACGGACGACCCGAACGTGTTCGTGATCCCCACCGGGCAGGTGCCGCCGAACTTCGCCGAGCACGTGGACGACCCCGCGCACGTTCCCGTCACGCCGCGTCCCGCCGCGACGGTGGTGCTGCTGCGCGAGGCGCCGGGGGGGCTGGAGGCGCTGCTCCTGCGCCGCCACCGGCGCGCGGGGTTCGCGGCGGACGCGTGGGTCTTCCCCGGGGGCGTGGTGGACGCGGCGGACGCGGACCCCGCGCTGCACGACCGGCTGGACGGCCCCTCGCCCGGGGAGTGGGCGGAGCGCCTGGGGATCGGGGCCGAGGAGGCGCTGGGCTACGTGTCGGCCGCCATCCGCGAGGCGTTCGAGGAGACGGGGATCCTCCTCGCCCACCCGGACGGGGTGGCCGAGCGCCCAGCCGACGAGGAGGCGCAGCTGGAGACGGCGCGGCGGGCGCTGCTCAACGGCGTGGTGGGGCTGCGCGAGGTGGCGGTGAACCAGGGGCTGCGCCTGGCGGGCGACGCGCTGCTCTACCTGGCGCACTGGATCACCCCCGAGCCGGAGCCGCGGCGCTACGACACGCGCTTCTTCGCGGCCTGCGTCCCCGCGGACGCGCCGGTGCTGCACCACGAGGCGGAGCTGACCGACGCCGCGTGGCTCCCCCCCGCCGAGGCGGTGGCGCGCTTCCGCGCCGGCGCCATGAAGCTCCTCCCCCCCACCGTGCACACCCTGGCTCGGCTGGCCGCCTTCGCCTCGTGGGACGAGGTGCGGCGCGCGCTGGCGGAGGCGCCCGTTCCCGTCATCCTCCCCACCCTCCGCCGCCACCCCGACGGCATCGCCATCGTGCTCCCCGACCGGTAGCCGCGCTCCAAATCCCACCCGAAACGTATCGGTTGACAAGAACTCCGCGTGATCTTATCGTCCATTTCTAATCTGGACGAAGGAAACGCTCACGCCTCCGCGGCTTGACAATTGGGGGACTCAGTACCATGTTCGTGGCGAACGGCCCGGAGGCACGCGGGATCAGGTTCGTGCACATGGCCCTCTTCGAGCGTACCCGCAAGGGGGTGCTGACGGACGAGGAGGTGCGACAGGTCGAGGAGGATCTGCTCAAGAACCCCGAGGCCGGCGTCGTGCTTGCCAACACGGGCGGCGTGCGCAAGATCCGAGCGGCGCGGGGAACGCGCGGCAAGAGCGGGGGAGCAAGGGTGGTATACCTCTATTTGCGTAGAGAGGCAACCATCTACCTGATCTTCGCATTCCCGAAAAACGCGCAGGGGAGCCTCACTGACGCCCAGAAGAAGCACATCCGTGGCGTCGTCGAATGGATTAGGGTAGAGAGGCAGCTACGCCGGAGAACCCGGGAGTGAAGGGGGGAGGAGAGCTGTATGGAGACGTCGGATCAGGACCGGATCGAAGTGACGAAAGAGAACTTCGGCGACCTGCTCATACAGGGGCTGGAGGAAGTGCTTGCGATCAGGCGCGGAGAGAAGGAGCCGGCGCGGACCGTCGTGCGCACGACGGTCCGCGAGGTGGTCGTCGAGCCGCCCCGTTCCTACCGGGCGGAGGCGATCCGGCAGATCCGCGAGCGAATGGGATTGTCGCAGGCCGTCTTCGCCAAGGTGCTCAACTCCAGCGCCGAGACGGTAAAGGCCTGGGAGCAGGGGAAGCGTGCGCCGGACGGGATGGCGCTCGCCCTCCTGCAGGTGGCCGAGGACCACCCCAAGGTCCTCCTCGACCGCGTCAAGGAGGCGGGCCGGCGCGGCCGCCGCTGATTTGCGCCATCCGGGGGGGCCTGGGTATCGTTGGAGGCGCGCCCACCGCGGCGCCCCGGCGGAGCAGGCCCCCTTCTTTCGAGCTGTAGATGCCCACGCGCCCCACCACCCTCGGC
>DASUNK010000638.1:0-3390 GCA_036277195.1 Longimicrobiaceae bacterium
TCCCCTCGCGCAGCCGCTGCGCCTCGTACGCCCGCAGCCAGGCGTCCTTGTGGAAGCCGTACCCCGGCTCCCAGAACTCCCAGAAGTCCGCGTCGAGCATGGTGGCGGGGTGCGAGCCCACCACGAACGCCCGGCACGCCAGCGGCGACCCCTCGCAGACGAACGGCCGCTCCGGCGTGGGCCGCCCGATCCAGCGGGCGAGGCCGGCCGAGAACTCCTCCAGTGTGAGCATGGCTGCACCCGGCTGGCGCCCCGCTATCCCTTCCGCCGCCGCTTCCGCTTCTCGAACTCGTACTTGGCCTGCGCCGCGTACTCCGCCGCCACCACCGTCTCCAGCCACCACTGGAGCCGGTCCGGAGACTCCGGCAGCGCGTCGGGGCGGCTCTTCGCCAGCTCCACCAGCGTGCGGATGTACTCCTTCGCGGCCTCCTCGCCCTCCGGGAGGACCATCTTGAGCAGGGGAACCACGTCCCGCTCGTCGTCGGACAGCTTCCGCTCGGCCACGTATCCCGCCGGATGATGCTCCAGGTAGTGCAGGGCGATGGCCCGGAGCGTGGATCGCTCCGGGATGCCCAGCCCGAGCTCGAACCGCCGGACCGTCTCCTTAGACAGCTTCAGCATCCGGCCCAGGACGGCGTACTTGTGCTGCTCGACCAGCCGCGCCACCCACTCGCGGAGCACCACTTGCGGGATCTCCTCCCAGCGGCGGGTGTGCTCAAGTGTACGGTCTGGCTCGTTACGGCCAATTTGACCACCATTTCGGTTCGTCATGGGAGATGGTAGTGGCCTCTCGCGGATGTGGCAAGAGTGGACAGTCCGAACGCCACATCTCCGCCACCGCAAGGACTTTCGAGTGGCGGCGTGGCGGACCGCGACGGTGTCCGGCGGCCGGGGCGGGCACCTTCGCGGAACGCCGGAGTAGAAGGTCGCGGACGATAATGCCACCCGGAGACGGCCGCGGACACCCCGGCTCGGAATCCCCCGAACCCCCGAAATGCCACCCGCCCCCCTGCGCACCGAAGACGCCGCCCCCGCCGCCCGGCGCCCGGCGCGCGGCATCCGCTACGTCCTCGACAACCTGAAGACGCTCCCCAACCAGATCACCGCCACGCGGCTGGCGCTGATCCCGGTGCTCTGGGTGCTGGCGCTGCAGGACCGGCCGGTGTGGCTGGGCGTGGGGCTGGGGATCGCCGCCTCGACCGACATCCTGGACGGCTGGCTCTCGCGCCGGTGGGGGCAGACCAGCGCGTTCGGGAGCCGGCTGGACTCCCTGGCCGACCACCTGCTCACCGCCTCGACGCTGGCGTGGCTGCTGCTGCTGGAGGGGGACTTCTTCCGCGCGCAGCGGGTGCCGCTGCTGCTCTGGGTGGGGCTCGCCCTGGCGACGCTGGCGGTGAGCCGGTGGAGGTACGGGCGCTGGGCGGACCTGCACCTCTATTCGTCGAAGCTGGCGGTGGTCCTGGGGTTCGTCTTCGCGGTGGCGCTGCTGGTGCAGGAGGAGTACAGCCGCCCGCTCTGGTGGGCCACCTTCGCGCTGGCGACGCTGGCGGTGCTGGAGTCGCTGGCCGTGATCCTCACCCGTCCCCGCGTGGACGAGCACATCGGCTCCATCCTCCTGCCGCGCAGGCGGCGCCGGGCGCGCTGACCATGCGCGCGGCGGCCCGGCCGGAAGCTCCGGCCGGGCCGCTCTCTTCATCCCACCCTGCCGTGCCTCAGAGCGGGTTGTCCGCCAGCCAGTCCTGGATCACGGCGTTCATGGCCCGCCACGCCGTGGTGCTCCCCCGCACGTTCTGCTCGATCTCCAGGTGCATCCAGCGGCCGACGCCGGCGATGCTCCGCCACGACATCCCCTGCACGTTGGTGGTGCCGCCCAGCTCGTCGTAGTCGGCGGTCAGGCCGAAGACGCCCGCCTCCCAGCCGCCGTCCTCCAGCCGCCCGCGCAGGTTTGGCTCGGCGGCGCCGTAGCCGCTCCCCACGCCGTTGCTGATCACCTGGTCCACGCCGTCCGGGAGGTCGGGGTGCCCGGCCTCGACGAAGCCGTGCACCGACACCACGCGCACGTTGGCGGCGGCCAGCCTGGTCGACACCGCCTGGAAGATGGTGTTGGTGGCGTGCGCCACGTCCGAGACCATGAACTGCGGGTTGGCGTCGCGCTCGGCCCCCGCCACCAGGAACCAGCGGCAGCGGCAGTCGCGGTAGAGCTCGATGCCGATGTCCTCGGTGTGCTGGTCGCTGATCGGGTGATTGACGTGGATGTCCGCGCGCACCGCCGCGCGGGGGTTGAAGATGTACGTCCCCCACCCGTAGCGCACCGTGTCGTTGGCGGCCAGCCGCTCGCGGAAGATGACCAGCGTGTCGCCGGTGGTGGACTCGCGCACCCGGTACACGTCGTAGAAGTGGTGGCCGACGAGCGAGTCGGCCACGCTGATCTTCCCGGCCATCACCGAGTCCACCGCCTGGCGGAAGCGGTTCATGGCCGTGGAGCCGGGAGCGTAGTACTCGTGGGTGGAGTCCGCGATCATCCCCCGCGTGATGGTGTCCATCACCAGGCGCAGGTTGACGGAGGGGATCACGGCCTCGGTCTCGTTCGCCAGCGGGGCCGCGCGCGAGGGGCCCACGGGCGTGTCGTCGGGCGTGTCGCCGCAGGCGCCCGCGAGCGCGGCGGCGACGAGGAGGGCCCCGCCGCGCAGGACGGAGCGGTAGGATCGGTGCATCTGTATCCTTCACTTTCGGAAAGGTCGGCAAACGGATGCGCGGCACCCCCGCGGGGCGCCGCGCGGCCCGCGGGGTCGCTCCCCGCGGACGGACCGCCCCCAGGCAAGGGCGGGACCGCCACCGGCTCTCCGTCGTCTGTTCCCGGTTCAACCCGTTGCGCGGCAGGCGGGAGCGCGCGCTCCTCCCTCGCCCTGGCGAGGGGGTCGCAGGGGAAAGAAATGGGTCCCTCGCGCCCCAGGGTGCGGCGCGAGGGACCCATCACCTCGTGGCTGGAACGTCCCGTCAGGCGGGATTGGCGGCGAGGGCGTGCTCGATGCGCCGGTCGGGGACGAGCCACATCACGGCGATCCCCACGTAGAGCGCGCAGGCGATCCACGGGTTCACGAAGGCGAGCGGGATGGCGATGGCGTAGGCCACCACCGAGATCTTCCCCTTGAAGTCCGCTCCGATGGCGGCGGCCAGGGCGGAGTCGCGCCCGTGCCGCGCGATGAGGGTGCGGGTGAGGATGAAGTAGGCCACGCCGGCGAAGAGCATCACCACGCCGTAGAGCGCCACCGGCAGGGCGGCGAAGTGGTTCTCGCCCATCCAGCCGGTGACGAAGGGGATGAGGGAGAGCCAGAACAGCAGGTGGAGGTTGGCCCAGAGGATGTTGCCGTCGACGTGCCTGACGGCGTG
>DASUNK010000639.1:0-2423 GCA_036277195.1 Longimicrobiaceae bacterium
GACGCGCCGCCGGGGAAGTCGCCGATGTCGAGGTAGCTCACCGACTCGCCCCCGGCCGCATCGGGGCGGGGCGCGGCGCCGGCGCCCGCATCGTCAGCGGGCCGGCGGGCGGGGGGCGCCAGCACGATGGCGAGCGCCAGCAGCAGGTGCAGGAAGAGCGAGACGGCGAGTGCCGTGCGCGTGACGCGCCCGGTGGGGTCGGCGCGGCGGGCGCGCCGCAGCGGCGGGCGGACGGGAAAGCGGGGGACGACCGGAAGCGGCCCCGGCCGCGGGGCGGCGGCGCTGGCGTCCTCCCCGGGGGGAGCGGGCGGCGGGGCCAGGGTCGTGGGTGTCATGGCTGTTTCCTTCTACTCACCCCCACCCCCCCGGTTCCGTGGGCCCCGGCTACGGGACCCCCGCGCCGAGCGACTCCATCAGCCGCGCCGTGCGGGCGGCGGCCTGGCGCAGCCGGTCTTCCGAGCAGGTGAGGGCCAGCCGGAAGAAGTCCTCGCCCCCCGCGCCCATCGACTTGCCGGGGAGCACCGCCACCCCCTGCTCCAGCAGGAGCCGGCGCGACCACGCCTCGCTCTCCACCCCCTCCGGGAGGGGGACCCACAGGTACATGGCGCCGCGCGGCGAGGGCACGTCGAAGCCCGCCTCGCGGAACGTCGCCATCGCCGCGTCGCGCCGGCGCTGGAAGACGGCGACGTTGGCCGGCACCCACTCCGCGTGGCTGCGCAGCGCCGCCACCCCGGCGTGCTGGATGGAGAAAGGGAGCCCGGTGTCGCTGAAGGTCTTCACCCGCTCCAGCGCCTTCACCAGCCGGGCGTCGCCCATCGCCCAGCCGATGCGCCACCCCGTCATGTTGTAGGTCTTGGAGAGCGAGTGGAACTCGATCGCCACCTCGCGCGCCCCCGGGATCTCCAAGATGGAGGGCGGGCGGTAGCCGTCGAAGGCGATCTCGGAGTACGCGTTGTCGTACGCCAGGATCACGTCGTGCGCGCGGCACCAGGCCACGGCGCGCTCCAGGTACTCGCGCGGGGCCGAGGCGGCGGTGGGGTTGTTCGGGTAGTTGAGGTAGAGGATGCGGGCGCGCCGCACCACCTCGGCCGGGAGCTCCTCCAGCGGCACCAGGAAGTCGTGCTCCGGGCGCAGCGGCACCAGGTGCGCCTCGCCGCCGGCGAGCACCGTGCCGCCCAGGTACGCCTGGTAGCCGGGGTCGGGGACGATGGTGGCGTCGCCCGGCTCCAGGAAGGCGAAGGGGAGGTGGAAGATCCCCTCCTTGGAGCCGATCAGGGGGAGCACCTCCTGGAACGGGTCCACCTCCACTCCGAAGCGCCCCCGCGTCCAGCGGGCGATCTCCTCGCGGAGCTCCACCAGCCCCAGCTGGAAGGCGTAGCGCGAGTTGCCGGGGTCGAGCACCGCCTGGCGCAGCGCCTCCACGGCGGCGGGGGGCGGGGGGAGGTCGGCGTCGCCCGTCCCCAGGTCGATCACGTCCACGCCGCGGGCGCGCAGGTCGCGCTTGATCCCCGGCACGTCGGTGAGCGGGTAGGGCGGGAGCGACTGGAAGCGCTCGGCGAGCTTCGGCATGGTCAACCGGGCGTGGGCGTGGCGGAGTCGGCCGCGCGCCGCTGCTCCTCCAGCAGCAGCCGGGCCAGCAGCAGGACCGCGCCCGCGGTGATGGCCACGTCGGCCAGGTTGAAGATGAAGGGGAAGAAGCGGACGCGGATGAAGTCCGTCACCCCCCCGTCCACCAGCCGGTCGCCCAGGTTGCCGAGGGCGCCGGCCATCACCAGCGCGGCGGCCACCCGCACGCCCGCGTCGTGCGCCGTCAGCAGGATGCGCCCGGCCACGCCCAGCCCCAGCAGGGCGGCCACCGCCAGCAGCGGGGTGCGCCACGCGTCCGGCATCCCGGCGAAGGCGGAGAAGGAGATCCCCGGGTTGTGGTGGTGGGCCAGCCAGAGCCACCCGTCGACCACGGTGCGCTCGGTGCCCAGGACGAGGCGGTTCTGGATCCAGAACTTCGTGAGCCAGTCGGCGGCCACCACGCCCAGGATGGCGGCGGCGAGGCGGCGGTTGTGCGCCAGGTTCATGGGGATGCGACGGGGTTGCGGACGGTGCCGGCGCCGGGGATCTCCACCTCCACCACGTCGCCGGGAGAGAGCGGCGACACCCCGGCCGGGGTGCCGGTGGCGATGACGTCGCCCGGCTCCAGCGTCATGACGCCGGAGATGTACGCGACCAGGGCCGGGATGCCGAAGGCCAGGTCGGCGGCGCGCCCGTGCTGGCGCACCTCGCCGTTGACGCGGCAGACCACCTCCAGCCCCTCGCGGTCGATCCCGTCCAGCGGCACCATGGCGCCCAGCGGGCAGAAGGTGTCGAAGCCCTTCGCCCGCGTCCACTGCCCGTCCGCCTGCTGCAGGTCGCGGGCGGTCACGTCGTTG
>DASUNK010000640.1:0-2176 GCA_036277195.1 Longimicrobiaceae bacterium
CCTTCCGCGTCCCCGAGGAGGTGGTGCGGGGGCTCCGGCGGGTGGGCCGCGAGGAGTCGGCCACCCTCAACATGGTGATCCTGGCCGCCCTGGCGTCGCTCCTGGGCCGGTGGGCCGGGCAGGACGACCTGGTGGTGGGCACCATCCTGGCCAACCGCAACCGCCCCGAGGTGGAGGAGCTGGTGGGGTTCCTGGCCAACACCGCCGCGCTCCGGCTGGACCTGTCGGGCGACCCCGCCTTCCGCGCGGCGGTGCGCACCGCCCGGCGCGCCGTCCTGGACGCCGACGCCCACCAGGACCTTCCCGTCGAGAAGCTGGTGGAGGAGCTGCGGCTGGAGCGCGACACCAGCCGCCAGGCGGTCTTCCAGGTGATGTACTTCCACCACACCCACGTCGGCCGCGCCCAGGGGGTGCCCGGGGGGATGGACGAGCGGCTCGACACGAAGCAGCTCTTCGAGGACAACCCGGCCGGGATCCTCGACCTGGGGGTGGCGAAGTTCGACCTGACCCTCACCACCAGCGAGCTGGCCGACGGCGGGATCTCCGGGGTGCTGGAGTACGCGGCGGACCTCTTCGCCCCCGCCACCATGCGGCGCCTGGCCCGGCAGCTGGTCACCCTGCTGGAGGGGGCCGCGGCGCACCCCGACCGGCCGCTCTCCGCCCTCCCCCTGATGGACGACGCCGAGCGGCGGCGTGTGGTGGTGGAGTGGAACGCCACCTCCGCCGACGTCTCCCGCGCGCCGCTGCACCGGCTCTTCGAGGCGCAGGCGGCGAGCACGCCCGACGCGGCCGCCCTGGTCGCGGCCGACGGGGCGGAGTGGACGTACGGGGAGCTGAACGCCCGCGCCAACCGCCTGGCCCACCGCCTCCGCGACCTGGGCGTGGGGCCGGAGTCCGTGGTCGCCCTCTCGCTCGGGCGCTCGCCGGAGCTGGTGGCGGCGCTGCTGGCCGTGAACAAGGCCGGCGGCGCCTTCCTCCCCGTGGACCCGGAGTACCCGGCCGAGCGGCGCCGGTGGATGCTGGAGGATTCCGGCGCCCGCGTCGTCCTGACGACGGCCGCCCTCGCCCCCGGCCTCCCGGCGACGGACGCGGCCGTCGTGGCGCTGGACGGGATCGTGGGGGAGATCGAGGACGACGGGAATCTCCCGGTCGAGGCCGACCCGGAGAACGCGGCGTACGTGATCTTCACCTCCGGCTCCACCGGCCGGCCCAAGGGCGTCGTGGTTCCCCACCGGGGGATCGGCAACCTGGCCGCGGCGCAGGCCCGGGCGTTCGGCATCGGGCCCGGGTCGCGCGTCCTGCAGCTCGCGTCGTTCTCGTTCGACGCCGCGGTGGCCGAGGTGGCGCACGCCCTCCTCTCCGGCGCCGCCCTGGTGCTGGCGGACCCGGAGCGGAGCGCGGGGCCGGAGCTGGCGTCCTTCCTCCGCGAGCGCGGGGTGACGGTGGCCACCCTCCCCCCCGCGCTCCTGGCCGCGCTGGACGGCGAGACGCGGCTCCCCGCGCTGGCGACGCTGGTCTCCGCCGGCGAGGCGGTGGCGCCGGAGGTGGCGCGCCGCTGGGGCGCCGGGCGGCGCTTCGTGAACGCCTACGGCCCCACGGAGACCACCGTCTGCGCCACGCTCGCGGTCGATCCCGCCACCGCGGGGGCGCGCGTCCCCATCGGCCGTCCCCTCGCCAACGCCCGCGCCTACGTCGTCGGCGGCGGGATGCGGCCGCTCCCGGCCGGCGTCCCCGGCGAGCTGTGCCTGGGCGGCGCCGGCATCGCCCGGGGCTACCTCGGCAGGCCGGGGCTCACGGCGGAGAGGTTCGTCCCCGACCCGTTCTCCACCACTCCCGGCGCGCGGCTCTACCGCACCGGAGACCGGGCGCGGTGGACGGAGGGCGGCGAGCTGGAGTTCCTGGGGCGGCTGGACGCGCAGGTGAAGGTGCGCGGCTTCCGCATCGAGCTGGGCGAGGTGGAGAGCGCGCTGCTGGCCCACCCGGGGGTGCGCGCCGCGGCCGCCGCCGTGCGCGAGGACGAGCCCGGCCGCCCGCGTCTCGTCGCCTGCATCGTCCCCTCCGCCGGAGGGCCGGCGCCGGACGCGGCGGAGCTGCGCGCGCATCTCCGCGGCCTCCTCCCCGACTACATGGTTCCCGCCGCCTTCGTGGCGCTCGACGCGCTCCCGCTGACGCCGAG
>DASUNK010000641.1:0-6479 GCA_036277195.1 Longimicrobiaceae bacterium
GGAAGGGGGCAGGGGGAAGGCGCAAGCTAACGCGCCGGCGCGATGGTCTGCAACGCGTCCCCCGCTTAGCTTGTGACACCCGCGCCGGGCGGCGGCGGCCCGGCGCAACCCGATCTTTCCGGCGGTGGCGGATGGCGGCGAAGGTGTACCTGGACGGCTGGGTGCGGGTGGAGCGGCTGGGGCGCGAGCGGGTGGACGGCCGCTTCCGCGGCGGCGACCTGCGCGGCGAGGTGGCGTGGGTGGCCTCCGGGCACCCGTACGAGTACCTGCACGTCATCGCGTTCGCGGCGGCGGGGGTGCGGCGGGGCTTCCACCGCCACACGGCGCATCGCGAAACGCTCTACCTCTTCCAGGGGGCGCTGCGCTTCCTGGCCCGTCGCCCCGGCCACCCCCGGCTGGAGCTGGAGCTGGAGGCCGGCGACCTGGTGACGCTGGCGCCCGGCGTGGCGCACGGCTTCGTGGCGCGCACGCCCTCGCTGGCGGTGGCGATGGGGACGGGCTCCGACCCGGTGGAGGACTGCGTCGCGGTGCCGGAGCTGGGGGAGGGGAGCTGAGGGGCGCTCCGGCCACCGGCCGGCGCGCCCCCGTTCCGTCTCAGCAGCGGCCGTCCGCGCTGGGGCACTGCGCCGGGTTGCAGCTCACCGGGCAGGTCTGGCAGCTGGCGGCGCAGGTCAGCGGACAGCTGAAGCAGGTGTCCTGGTCGATGGTACAGTTCGGGCACGAGTTGCAGGTGTCCTGGTCGCAGGTCGCCCCGCTGTGGCCGCGCACGGTGCCCCGACGGTCCCACTCCGCGTCGGTGGTGGGGAACGACTGGACTTCCAGCTGGTCGGGGTGGAGGGACAGCTTGCTCATGGAAGCCTCCTGGCTGGCGCGAGGAAGGGGAGGGGAGATGGCGTGGCGCGAGAGGGACTCTGTGCGCCACGTTTGAAACCTAACCGCGCGCCCTTCGCCCGTCACCTCCCCACCGCCCGCATCCCGGCCTCGGGATAGCGGGTGCCCGCGGCCACGCCCTGCGGGGCGATCTCGTCGATGCGCGCCAGGTCGTCCGGGGTCAGCTCCACCTCCAGCGCCGCCAGGTTCTCCTCCAGGTACGCCCGCCGCTTGGTGCCGGGGATGGGGACGATGTCCTTCCCCTGCGCGAGCACCCAGGCCAGCGCCAGCTGCGAGGCGGTGCACCCCTTCGCCCGGGCCAGCTCCTCGATGCGGGCCACCAGGTCCAGGTTCTTCTGGAAGTTCTCGCCCTGGAAGCGCGGGCTGGCGCGGCGGAAGTCGTCGGGCGCCAGGTCGTCGATGGTGCGGAAGCGCCCGGTCAGGAAGCCGCGCCCCAGCGGGCTGTACGCTACGAAGCCGATCCCCAGCTCTCGCACCGTGGGGAGGATCTCGTCCTCCGGGTCGCGGCTCCAGAGCGAGTACTCCGTCTGCAGCGCGGTGATCGGGTGCACCGCGTGGGCGCGGCGGAGGGTGGCCGGCCCCGCCTCGGAGAGCCCCAGGAAGCGCACCTTCCCCTCCTCCACCAGCCGGCTCATGGCGCCCACCGTGTCCTCGATCGGCACCTCCGGGTCTACCCGGTGCTGGTAGTAGAGGTCGATCACCTCCACCCCCAGCCGGCGGAGCGAGCCGTCGCACGCCTGGCGCACGTACTCGGGGCGCCCGCTCACCCCGCGGACGCCCGGGTCCGTGGCCGAGCGCACGATGCCGAACTTGGTGGCGAGCGTCACCTCGCTCCGCCGCCCGCGGAGGGCCCGCCCCAGCAGCTCCTCGTTCTTGAACGGGCCGTACATGTCGGCCGTGTCGAGGAAGGTGCACCCCAGCTCCAGCGCCCGGTGCAGGGTGGCCACGGATTCCGCCTCGTCGCCCGGCCCGTAGAACTCCGACATCCCCATGCACCCCAGCCCCGGGGCCGAGACCACCAGCCCCTGCGTCCCCAGCGTCCGCTGCTCCATTCGCCCTCTCCCGTGCGTGGTGGGACCCTGTTTTTGAGCGTCCGCCGCCGGTTGACAGGAATCCGCCTCCCCGTTACCTTTCCCAGTCTGTCGCGCAACTTTTTGGTTCGCGACGGCGGGGGCCGGCAGGCCTTCGCCCGTTTTTCGTTGACCCGGGTTCCGCCTTCACCAATGCCGACGATCAACCAGCTGGTCCGCAAGGGGCGCCAGACGCTCGTCAACAAGAGCAAGTCGCCCGCCATGCGGAACAACCCGCAGAAGCGCGGGGTGTGCACGCGCGTCTACACCACCACCCCGAAGAAGCCCAACTCGGCCCTGCGGAAGGTGGCCCGCGTGCGCCTGGTGAACGGGTTCGAGGTCACCGCCTACATCCCGGGCGAGGGCCACAACCTGCAGGAGCACTCGATCGTGCTCATCCGCGGCGGCCGCGTGAAGGACCTGCCCGGCGTGCGCTACCACATCATCCGCGGGTCGCTCGACGCCGCCGGCGTGAACGACCGCCGCCAGAGCCGCTCCAAGTACGGGGCCAAGCGTCCCAAGGCGGGCGCCGCCGCCGGCAAGGGCGCCCCGGCCGGCAAGGGCGGAAAGGGGAAGAAGTAAGCCATGAGCCGTCGCACCCGCGCCGTCAAGCGGCCGATCATCCCGGACCCGGTCTACGGGAACGAGGCGGTCACCAAGTTCGTGAACACCCTCATGGTCGACGGGAAGAAGTCGATCGCCGAGCGCATCTTCTACGATGCCATGAAGAGCATCGAGGAGCGCACCGGCCAGCCGGCCGAGGCGGTGTTCAAGCAGGCGCTCAACAACGCCAAGCCGGTGCTGGAGGTCAAGAGCCGCCGCGTGGGCGGCGCCACCTACCAGGTGCCGGTGGAGGTCCGCCCCGAGCGGCGCACCGCGCTGGCCATGCGCTGGCTGGTGGGCTTCGCCCGGGCGCGCGGCGAGAAGACGATGGCGGACCGGCTGGCCGCCGAGCTGATGGCCGCCGCCCGCAACGAGGGCGCGACCATCAAGAAGAAGGACGACACGCACCGCATGGCGGAAGCGAACAAGGCGTTCGCCCACTATCGCTGGTAGCCGAACAGCACAACGTGCGGAAGGCCGCGGCGGCGCGGACGGCGGACGGCCCGCCTCCGCGCCCCGCGCTTTCCGCGTGATCCGGATAGAAAGACCAATGGCCCGTACCACACCGCTCGAGAAGCTGCGCAACATCGGCATCATGGCCCACATCGATGCCGGGAAGACCACCACCACCGAGCGCATCCTGTACTACACGGGACGCACGCACAAGCTCGGCGAGGTGCACGAGGGCGCGGCCACCATGGACTGGATGGAGCAGGAGCAGGAGCGGGGGATCACCATCACCTCCGCGGCCACCACCTGCCAGTGGACCCGCTTCGGCGACACGTACCGCATCAACATCATCGACACCCCGGGGCACGTCGACTTCACCGTCGAGGTGGAGCGCTCCCTGCGGGTGCTCGACGGGTCGGTGGCGGTGTTCGACGCCGTCTCCGGGGTGGAGCCCCAGTCCGAGACGGTGTGGCGGCAGGCCGACAAGTACGGCGTGCCCCGCATCTGCTTCGTCAACAAGATGGACCGCGTGGGCGCCAACTTCGCCCGCTGCGTGGAGATGATCCGCGACCGGCTGGGCGCCAGGCCCCTCCCGGTCCAGCTCCCGATCGGCGACGGCGAGGCCTTTGCCGGCGTCATCGACGTGCTCCGCCAGGTGGAGCTCATCTACGACGAGAGCACCCTCGGGAAGAACTGGACCGAGCAGCCCGTCCGCGCCGAGCTGCAGGGGGCCGTCGCGGCCGCCCGCACCGCGCTGGTGGAGGGCGCGGTGGAGCACGACGACCACCTGATGGAGCGCTACCTGGAGGGCGAGGAGATCTCCGAGGAGGAGCTGCGCCACGCCATCCGCGCCGCCACCGTGGCCGGCGCCATGACGCCGGTGCTCTGCGGCAGCGCCTTCAAGAACAAGGGCGTGCAGCAGCTGCTCGACGCGGTGATCGACTTCCTCCCCTCGCCGCTCGACGTCCCGCCGATCTCCGGGACCGACCCGGACGACCACGAGGCGGTGGTGGAGCGCCGGGCGGACGACAGCGAGCCCTTCGCGGCGCTGGCGTTCAAGATCATGAACGACCCGTTCGTCGGGAAGCTGACCTTCTTCCGCGTCTACTCGGGGACGCTGGCCTCCGGCTCGTACGTGCTCAACAGCACCAAGGGGAAGCGCGAGCGCATCGGCCGCATCCTGCAGATGCACGCCAACAAGCGCGAGGAGATCCCCGAGGTGCGCGCCGGCGACATCGCCGCCGCCATCGGGCTGCGCGACACCACCACCGGGAACACCCTCTGCGACCAGGACAAGCCGATCGTCCTGGAGTCGATGACCTTCCCGGAGCCGGTGATCCACGTGGCCATCGAGCCCAAGACCAAGGTCGACCAGGACAAGATGTCCGAGGCGCTCTCGCGCCTCTCGGACGAGGACCCGACCTTCCGGGTGCGCACCGACCAGGAGACCGGCCAGACGATCATCGCCGGGATGGGCGAGCTCCACCTGGAGATCATCGTGGACCGCATGCTCCGCGAGTTCAAGGTGGAGGCCAACGTGGGGCGGCCGCAGGTGGCCTACCGCGAGACGGTGCGCAAGCCGGTGCAGAACGTGGAGACCAAGTTCGTCCGGCAGACGGGCGGGCGCGGCCAGTACGGCCACGTGGTCATCAACCTCGAGCCGGCCGAGCCCGGGCAGGGCTTCGTCTTCGAGGACAAGATCGTCGGCGGCGTCATCCCGCGGGAGTACATCAAGCCCGCCGAGCAGGGGATGCGCGAGGCCATGGAGACGGGCGTGCTCGCCGGCTACCCGATGGTGGACGTGAAGGTGCAGCTCGTCTTCGGGAGCTACCACGAGGTGGACTCGTCCGAGATGGCCTTCAAGATCGCCGGCTCCATGGCGCTCAAGGAGGCCGCCCGCCGGGCCGGCCCCGTGCTGCTGGAGCCGATGATGGCCGTGGAGGTGGTGACGCCGTCCGACTACATGGGCGACGTGATGGGCGACCTCTCCAGCCGCCGCGGCAAGATCCAGGGGATGGACCAGCGCAACGACGCGCAGGTGATCACCGCCACCGTGCCGCTGTCGGAGATGTTCGGGTACTCGACCACGCTGCGCAGCATGTCGCAGGGGCGGGCCGTGTACACCATGCAGTTCGCGCACTACGAGGAAGTGCCGAAGTCCAAGGCCGAGGAGATCATCGCCAAGGTCCGCGGCTGAGGCGGTTCGCGCGCCGGGGGCCCGGCCCCCGGCCGAATCAAGGCAGCCGAGCTTTCACTCCAGCGAGAGGGATTCAAACCAATGGCCAAGGCCAAGTTTGAGCGCACCAAGCCGCACGTGAACGTGGGCACCATCGGGCACGTGGACCACGGCAAGACCACGCTGACGGCCGCGATCACGCGGATCCAGGCGGCGAAGGGCCTGGCCGACTTCGTCTCCTTCGACAACATCGACAAGGCGCCGGAGGAGCGTGCCCGCGGCATCACCATCGCCACGGCGCACGTGGAGTACCAGACGCAGAAGCGCCACTACGCGCACGTGGACTGCCCCGGGCACGCCGACTACGTGAAGAACATGATCACGGGTGCGGCGCAGATGGACGGGGCGATCCTGGTGGTCTCGGCCGCCGACGGGCCGATGCCGCAGACGCGCGAGCACATCCTGCTGGCGCGGCAGGTGAACGTGCCGCACGTCGTGGTCTTCCTGAACAAGGTCGACATGGTGGACGACCCGGAGCTGCTGGAGCTGGTGGAGCTGGAGGTGCGCGAGCTGCTGTCGGAGTACGACTTCCCGGGCGACGAGCTTCCGATCGTGAAGGGCTCGGCGCTGAAGGCGCTGGAGTCGGGCGATCCTGCGTCGGAGTGGGGGCAGAAGATCACGGAGCTGATGGACGCGATCGACTCCTACATCCCGGAGCCGGTGCGCGAGGTGGACAAGCCGTTCCTGATGCCGGTCGAGGACGTGTTCTCGATCACGGGGCGCGGGACGGTGGCCACGGGGCGCATCGAGCGCGGGATGATCAAGGTGGGCGAGACGGTGGAGATCGTGGGGATGGGCTCGGAGAAGAGCACCACGGTGACCGGGGTGGAGATGTTCCGCAAGCTGCTCGACGAGGGGCAGGCGGGCGACAACGTGGGGCTGCTGCTGCGTGGGGTGGCGAAGAACGAGGTCGAGCGCGGGATGGTGCTGGCGAAGCCGAAGTCGATCACGCCGCACACCAAGTTCAAGGCCGAGGTGTACGTGCTGACCAAGGAAGAGGGAGGCCGGCACACGCCGTTCTTCAACGGATACCGGCCGCAGTTCTACTTCCGGACGACGGACGTGACGGGCTCGGCGCAGCTGCCCGAGGGGGTGGAGATGGTGATGCCGGGCGACAACGTGCAGATGACGGTGGAGCTGATCACGCCGATCGCGATGGAGAAGGAGCTGCGCTTCGCCATCCGCGAGGGCGGCCGCACCGTCGGCGCCGGCGTCGTCACCGAGATCCT
>DASUNK010000642.1:0-4731 GCA_036277195.1 Longimicrobiaceae bacterium
GGCCACGTCCTGCCCGGTGGCGATGAACATGGCGGTGATGGCGTTGGCGGAGTGCAGCCCGTTGTTGTTGGCGCCGGAGAGGATGGCGCCGATGTTGGCCACCCCGTAGTGGTAGGCCAGGTTCTCGGGCTCCACCCGCATCCGCTGCACCAGCACGTCGCGCTTCACCACCGCCTCGGCCGTCACCCGCTTGCCGCGGGTGCGCATGATGTTGATCTGCGACGCCTTCTTGTCGGTGGCGAAGTTGCTCTCCAGGTAGAAGTGCCGCACCTCCGGGTACTGGTCCAGGATCCACGAGCAGGCGGCGAAGGTGGCGCGCCCCACCATGTTCTGCCCCGCCGCGTCGCCCGTGTGGTAGTTGAAGCGCAGGTAGACGAACTTGTTGGCCAGGTAGTGGTCGATGTACTTGAGCTTGGCCACGCTGCTGGTGGCCTCGGCCTCGGCGGCGATCCTGGCGTGGTTGGCCTGCACCCACTCCACGAAGTCGCGCCCCTGGCGCGCGTCGTCGAAGACGAAGACGGGGGCGCGCTGCATGGCGTCGCCCACCACGGTGGCGCGCACCCCGCCGCAGGCGTTCAGCACCTGGATCCCCCGGTTGTAGCTCGCCACCAGCGTCCCCTCCGAGGTGGCCAGGGGGATGAGGAACTCGCCCCTGGCGTGCTCGCCGTCCACGGTGAGCGGCCCGGCGAAGCCCAGCGGCACCTGCGCCACCCCGGTGAAGTGCTCGCAGTTCCCCTGCACCAGGTGCGGGTCGAAGGAGTAGTGGGTGGCATGGTGCAACTTCGCGCCGGTGAACTCCTCCACGAAGGCCTGGCGGCCGCGGATGGCGCCCTCGCCGTAGTCGTCGGCGGCGTCGCGGGGGATGCGCTTGCGGTCCGGCGCCGCCTCGGCGATGGCGTCCTGCACCTGCAGCTTGAGCTTGCCGAAGGGCTTGCTGTCGAAGGCGATCTCCAGCTCGTGCTTCCCCAGCGGGAGCGCGGGGCACCGCGCCACGATCTGCAGCGTGCGGCGCAGCGGGAAGGCGAGCGGCTGGCCGGGGGTGATCTGGTGCGACTGGAGCACCGCGTCGTCCAGCCGCACCTCCACGTCGTGCAGCGGCACCTCGCGCCCGTTGATGCGGATCCCCCGCAGCCCGGTGACGGTGGCGTCGCTCAGGCGGTTCTTGATGGAGAAGCGCACCCCCTCCTCGGAGTTCTGCAGGCTGCCGAAGGTGTAGAGCTGCTTCAGGAGCAGGCTGGGGACGAACATCGGCGGGCCTCCGGGAAGGGGCAGCGAAGCGGGAGTCCCCTAGTGTATCGTAGGCCAGGAAGCGCGGCAACAGCGTCAGCGGAAGGTGCCCACCCAGGCCTCGCCGTTGACGCGGCGGGCGTTGGAGCCGGCCACCGAGTACACCCGGCCGCGGTGGACCGGCGTCTGGTGGACGTGGCTGCGCGCGTTCGGCAGCCGCCGCTCCACCCGCGCCCACTCGCCCAGGGTGCCGTCGGGGCGGAGCGGCGCGCGCAGCACCACGTCCACGAAGCGCGCGTTGTCCTCCACCCCGCCCAGCAGCCAGGCGAAGCCGCCGTGGGCGAAGGAGGCGTGGGTGCCGTAGGCGTGCGGCAGGGTGCCCACCGTCTCCCACGGGCCGAGCGACCCGTTGGGGTGGATGCGGGCGCGGATGACGTCGCGCAGCGGCTCGTGCTGCCCGGCGGGGTTGCCGTCGAGCCCGGCGACCAGGTAGAGCGCGTCGCCGTGCACGAAGCTGCCCTGGTGCGAGCGCGGGCGCGGGAGCGGCGCCAGCGAGTCCCACGCCGCGATGCGGCCGTCCGCCCCCACCCGCGCCCGGTAGACCGAGGCGGTGGAGCGCTGGTTCTCCAGCCCGCCCACCACGTACACCCAGCCGCGGTGGTGCACGCTCGCGTGGTGGAAGCGCGGCGCGGGGAGGGGCGCCTGCGCGCGCCACGGACCCAGCGTGCCGTCCGGCCGCGCGGTGGCGACGAGCGTCTCGGTGAGGTAGGAGCGGTCGGGCGCCTGCCCCGCCGTCACCACCACGTGCCGCCCGGCCACCGCCACGCCGTGTCCCGCGCGCGGCGAGGGGAGCGGGTCCGAGGCCGCCCAGGCGCCCAGCGTCCCGTCGCGCCGGATCGGGGCGCGCCAGACGTCGGCCAGCACGGAGCCGTAGGTGTTGCCGCCTGCCACGTAGAGGTGGGCCCGCGCGCCCTCGCCGGCCACGAAGGTGGCGTGGTGGTCGCGCCCCTGCGCCAGGGAGGGGCCGGCGTCCCAGCGCAGCACCGGCGCCTGCGCGTGCGCGGGGGTGGAGGAAGCCGCCAGCACGAGGGCGGCGGCGAGGATCGCTCGGGTCACGGAAAGAGCCTCCGGGGGATGATGCGCCACGCGCGGGCCGGCACCGTGCCGGCCCGCGCGCGGAGCCCGTCATGGGATACGGTCGCTCAGTCCGTCTCGAGCGCCCGGTCGATCAGCAGCAGCACGTGCCCGGTGTGGGCGCGCGTGGCCGCGTCGCCGCCCGGCTTGCCCGCCAGCAGCCGCCGGATCTCGCGCAGCTGCTGCAGCGCCACCGAGCGCGACAGGTAGTCGTACTGGTTGGGCGCCGGCGCCACGATCCGCGTCAGCCGGGTGACGTACTCCACCTGCAGGTTCTGCCGGAAGGAGTTCACGCTTCCCCGCGCGTCCGCCGCGAAGACGGCGTCCGTCAGGTCGGCGAACACCTCGGCCAGCGGGTACTCGTTCCCGTAGAGCCGCGCGTCCGAGATGCGCCCCAGCGTGGCCGGGTGCAGCAGGTGGCTCAGCACCCCGCCCTGGATGTTGAGGGCGCGCGCGTGGATGCGCGGGTCCTCGGGAGCGTTGAAGTGGTTGAAGCCGCGCCGCTGCGCCTGCAGGTGGGCGTACAGGTCCGCCGACCCCGCGAAGGCGTCCGGCGCGAAGACGTACTTCGCCAGCGCCGCCATGGCGCGCTTCTGGTCCGCCCGCGCCACCGGGGTGAAGGGACGGCCGGCGCCGGGCTGCCCCGGGTAGGCGCGCTCCACGTAGACGCCGCCCACGTAGCGCGAGACCACCGCCGCCGCGCTCGCGTACTCGCCGGTCGAGACGAAGTACGCCGCCAGCAGCTCGTGGTACGACTGCCCCGGCGTGGCGTAGCGCTGGCGCAGCCCGCCCAGCACCCCGTTCACGATCTCGAAGCGGTCGATGGCGTAGCCCACCGCGTCGTTGGTGAGGTCGAAGATGTTCACCCGCGGGTCCACGGCCTTCCCCGGCGAGCGCATGTCGTCGGCGTCGTTGCCGTAGGCGTGCCCGGGCTCGGTGGAGCGGGCCAGGTGCGCCTGCAGCCGGCCGCGGTCCTCCAGCTCCGGCGAGTAGCCGTAGGTGATGGCCCAGACGTCGTAGGGGCCCGGGGTGGTGGTGTACATCTGCACCGCGGCGCCGCCCCCGCGCCGCAGGTTCACCGCCGGGTAGTCCATCACCGAGCCGTACAGCCCGGCGCGCACCGCCGCCGGGTCGCGCACCTGCTCGGGCGAGAGCATCTGGCTGGCGCGCATGTTGTGGGTGAGGCCCAGCGTGTGACCCACCTCGTGCAGCACCAGGTAGTAGAGCGCCGTGCGCAGGTTCTCGTTCACCTCCACCTCGCTGGCGCCGGCGGTGCGCAGCGCGGCGGCGCCGAACATGGTGGCGTGCTGCATCTGCTCGCCCAGCGTGCAGGCGTCGGGGTCGGCCAGGGCCGGACCCTCGGCCTCGGTGGCCAGCGCGGCGGTGGAGAAGAGCCGGTCGCCGCGCAGCCGGTTGGTGACGAAGACGTACTCCAGCATGATGTCCGCGCCCAGCACCTGCCCGGTGCGCGGGTTCACGAAGCGCGGCCCGTAGCCGCCGAAGGGCGGCGCCGGCGACGAGGTCCAGCGGATCACGTTGTAGCGGATGTCGCCCGCGTCCCACTCCGCGTCGTCGGGCTGCACGCGCACCTCCACCGCGTTGCGGAAGCCCGCCCGCTCGAACGCCTGGTTCCACTCCAGCGTGGCCAGGCGGATGGTCTCGCGCAGCTCCGCCGGGGTGGTGTTCTCGATCCAGAAGACGATCGGCTCCACCGGCTCGGAGACGGCCGCGCCCGGGTCCTTCTTCACCAGGTGCCAGCGGCTGATGAGGTCGCGGTACGGCGTGGCGCTGGTGGAGGTGAGGTCCGTCACCTGGTTGGTGAAGAAGCCCACCCGCGGGTCGTCGAAGCGCGGCCGGAAGTCGTTCTCCGGCATCTCGATGAAGCTGTGCCGCACCCGCACCGTCACGTTGCGCGCGTCGGTCACCCCCGGGTCGCCGCCCGCCACGGGCGCCGGGTTCTCGTAGACGTAGTCGATCTCCACGTCCGTGTTCTTCGGGTAGCTGTAGAGCCCGGCGTACTTGGTCTTGCCGCGGCTGAGCGCGCCCAGCGAGAACTGCGGCTGCGGCGGGGGCGGCCCCGGGAAGGGCGAGGGCTTCACCTGGGCGAGCGCCTCGGTGAGGAAGATGTCGTCCGCCTTGATCAGGAAGTCGCCCTTCTCCGCGTCGCGCGCCACGATCTCCTGCACCGCCATCACCGACGGCGAGATGTTGGCGTTCGCGGCGCGGGCCAGCGGGCTCCCCGCGTCGAAGTGGAAGCCCGTGTTGTGCTGCACGAACTCCAGCTTGTTGAAGCTGCGGCGGATGCTGAACACGGTGGTGGGGCGGAACTGGCCGCGGAAGTGGCCCGAGGCCACCGGGCCGTCCACCGTG
>DASUNK010000643.1:0-12346 GCA_036277195.1 Longimicrobiaceae bacterium
GGTGGACCGCGCTCTCGCCGGCTTCGCGGAGGCGATGGACGAGGACCTGAACACCAGCGCGGCCCTGGCGGCGCTCTGGGGGCTGGTGGATGCCGTGAACGCGCGGCTGCACGAGCTGGCGGGCCGGCCGATCAGCGAGGCCGAGGCGCACGCCGCGCTCGACGCCTTCGAGCGGATCGACGGGGTGTTCGGGTTCCTGGGATTGGCGGACCGCGAGGCGGTGGTGGACGCGGAGCTGTCGGCGTGGGTGGAGGAGCGCTTAGCGGCGCGGCAGGCGGCGCGGCAGGCCCGCGACTTCGCGGCGGCGGACGCCATCCGCCGGGAGCTGACGGAGCGGGGGGTGACGGTGGAGGACACGCCGCAGGGCCCGCGCTGGGCGGTCACGGCGTAGGGGCGCGATTCATCGGCGATTCATCGCGCCCGCGCCTGTCCAGGACAGGGGTGGCCGGAGCGTCCAGGGGGTTGCCGGGCCGGGCTCGCGCAGGCGGATGTGAAGGTCCGGAACGCCCCGTGGCGCTTGACTTTACGCCGCTTTTCCCGTAACTTCCGCGGTCCTGTACCGTGCTGGCGTAGCTCAATTGGCAGAGCAGCCGATTTGTAATCGGCAGGTTATGGGTTCAAGTCCCTTCGCCAGCTCTGGAGCGCCGCCCTGGCTGTTTCGGGCGGGAGTAGCTCAGTTGGTAGAGCATCAGCCTTCCAAGCTGAGGGTCGCGGGTTCGAGCCCCGTCTCCCGCTCCTTCGTAAGCGAAAGCCCCGTCGCAACTTGCGGCGGGGCTTTCGCTAACAGTAACAAATCATCGCCCGCCGCCGACGGCTGCGCCGCATCAGAAGATCCGGGCGGGACCCTGCGTCCGGACCGGTGCATCCTCACGCGGCGCGCCACCCACCGCGTAGGACACGAACAGCGACAGCAGCGGCCGCGCCGTGCGCCGGCGGCTCTCCTGCGTGAAGGTCGCGTCGGCGACCCGGAACTCGAGGCGGTCGCTGCGCAGCGGGTCGCTGAGGCGCAGCGTCACGCGCCCGCGCTCGCCGGCGAGCCGCCGCGTCAACGCCAGCTCGCTGGTGAACGCCGGCAGGATCTCGCCCTGTTCGATGGCCTGTGCGCTCCGGAGGTAGGTGTAGAGCTGCGCCGTGGTGTTCTCCGCCACCCGGAGATCGACGGTGAGCCGCGCCGTGGCGTACACGCCGCCGCGGTTGAACGCGGCTGCCGTCGTCTCCATGTGGGCGACGCTGCCCGCCAGCGTTACCACGGTGCGGTCCGTCGGTCGTGCGCGCACGCTGGCATCGGCGCCGGTGGCTCGCGTCCTGATCAAATTCTTCAGGGTGGTGGTCGAGCCGCCGCTCGCCGTCGCTGCCTTGAGGGGGCGGATCGGGTCGCGTGTCCAGCGAAGAAACGGGGACAGCTGCAGCGTCGACCACGAGCCGTGCCGTTCGATGCCGAATTCCAACTGGTCGGAGACCTCCGGCAGCAGCGACGGGTTGCCGATGATCTCATTCATGTCGTCTCCACCCATGGAGAACGGGTTCAGCATCTCCGGCGAGGGCCGGTTGATGCGGCGGCCGTAGGCGATTCGATACACGAGGGCGCGACGCGCGTCGGACCATTCGCCGCTGATGCTGGGGAAGAAGCGCACGGCTGTCCGGGCGCTGGGGGCCTCGAGCTGGATGTAGGTCCGGTCCGCCTCCACACGCAGCCCCGCCTCCGCACGCACGCCGCCACTTGATCGCTGGGCGGTGAGGTAGCCGGCGTGCACATCCGACTCGTAGCGGTAGGCCTGCGAAACGGTCGCGCCGAAGTGGGCCGCATCGTGCGCCGCGCTGAGGGTGCGGAACCGGGACTCCTGTCCCACGTCCAGGTTGAGGCCCGATAAGCGCAGGCCGAGGTCGTTCCGCAGGACATGCTCACGCTGCCGCGAGGCCATCACCGTGGTCAGGTAGCGGTAGCCTGCACCCTCATCGTAGTAGTCGCCGCGGAAATCCTCATCCACGAAGCTGGTGCGGGCTTCGGAAGCAAAACGGACGCGGCCTCGATCCACGCTTGCGACGGCGCTCAGCTCACCCGACGGGATCACGTGCTCCAGCCGGCTACCGGTCGTGCTCGTCCCCCTGTCGCCGGCCGCATTCGTGTAAACGAACGCACTGCTGTTCCGGTACGCGCCTTCCATCCACGAGTACGTGCCGCGCAGGGCCAAGGACGTGTTTGGCGTCGGCATAACCGCTGCGCCCGCCAGAACGGAGTGCAGGCGGTGCTTCTCACGTGCGCGGCTGTCCTGATCCGTCTGGAGAGGGAGGTCCCCGGGCACAAGGCTCCAGCGCGCCGTCTTCGAGTCCGTACGCGGCCGCATCCCGGACAGGGAGTACATCAGATCCCAGTTCAGCATGTCACCCACATCGCCGGTGACGGCAGCCGAGCCCATGTAGTGATCGTCCATCGCCATCGAGCCGGCCAGTGAGCGGATGCCGGTGCGCCGCGCGTCGTCATCTCGGAAGACCAGGTTCACCACACCGGCCGCACCGTCGGCGTCCTGCCGCGCGGACGCGGTGGTGCCTGCCTCGATGCGCGCCAGGGCCGTCGCCGGCATCTGGCGGAGAAACGCGACGAGGGCGTCACCGGTCAGCGGGATGCGCCGCCCATTCATCAGCACGAGCACGCTGCTGCTGCCGCGCAGGCTGATGCGCCCGTCCCCATCCAGGTCGATGCCCGGCACGGTGCGCAGGAGGTCTGCGATGCTGCCGGCCGCAGCGGTAGACGCGCGCGTGTCAACGACGGTGCCGCCGCTGCGCAGCTGAACCGTCTCGCGTTCCGCGCGCACCGCCAGCGTATCCAGCCCCAGCGGACTGCACCGGAGGGGCACGGTGCCCACGCTCAGGGGTGCGCCGGCGAGGGTTACCTGCTGGCGATGCGGCTCATGCCCCGGGTAGCGGATCTCCAGCGTGTACGTGCCGCCGCCGGCGCGCACGGCAAAGCGGCCGGCGGCGTCGGTGAGCGACGTCGCCATGAGGTGACGACCGGGCCCGGAGCCGTGGAAGAGCTGTACGATGGCACCGCTCACCGGCGCGCCTTCCGGGCAGTAGGCCGTTCCCGACAGCACTACCTGCGCGCTGCCGGCCGGAACGCCGTGATGTTCCTGCTGTGCCGCCGCCGATGTGAGTATGCCCCAGAGGGCACTGTACACGGCGGCGATCGCTCCCGCTCGCGCATGCTTGCGCAACAAAGACGATCTCCTGCTCAGTTCAGCCTCGCGGCAAGCCGTCGAGGATGAAGGCCACCACCACGGGCAGCAGCTCCGACCCGCGTCATTCGCAGCTCACTGCCGGCCGGTAGACCTGGTTAAACAGGCTGCCGAAGCTGCCGCCGATCTGGGTGCCGCCGCCGGTTACCCAGATCAGACCGTCGACAAAGGCTGACCCGACGACTCCGTGAATGGGGATAGGCATGTTGGGGAGGCTCGACCATTGGTTGGTCCGAGGATCGTAGTACTCATGCTGGGGTGTCATGCCGGTCGGCGCCTCGCCGCCCCAGACGTGGAAGCAGCCCCGGGCCATGACCCCGTTGATCCCGCTGCGGCCGCTCAGCATCGGGGCTGCGGTCGTCCAGGTCTGCGTCTGTGGGTCGAAGACTTCGTGCGCCGTCGTTTTGAGTGGCGACAAGCCGTTCCCCTGACGCCCGCCGACGACGTGGATGCGGCCGTTGATCGCCGCACCGGTAATGTGATTGCGCTGGGTAGGAAGATCCGGCAGCGTCTCCCACTTGTCGGTAGCCGGGTCATAGACGGCGAAGTCGTTTCCCTGCGGCAGGCGTCCACCGGCGACGTAGACCTTGCCGTCGTGCGCGACAGCCACCCCCCCGCTGCGAGCAGTGGGCATCGGCGCCTTCTGGACCCATGCACCTACCGCGGGATCCAGCTCGTACACCGTGTTGACGTAGCTCGTCGTGCCGGGTGGGTCATCAGCAAGGGTCTGGCCGCCGATCAGGTAGATTTTTCCATTGACGGCGGCCGCCATCCCGTGGTTGTTGGGCTGCGGGAGTTGCGGTCCGAGCTGCCAGCGGTCGGTCGCGATGTCGTAGATCTGCACCGTACCGACTGTCACCCGGGAAGAGGGATAACCGCCCATGACGTAGAGTTTGCCGTTCGATTCGGCGAGCGCGAACTCCGAGTTTGCTTCGAGCATTGAGGCGCGCTGCCCCCATGCGCCGGGATTAACCGCCGCGGGGTTGAGAACAAATGCGGAAGCACTTGCCTCCACTCCGCTTGCTACCGTGACGGACGCCGTGCCCGCCGCACCGAGGGTATATCCGGCCGGAGGCGTAACCGTCAGCGTATACGTTCCGGGTGGCACGCCCGCGAAGGTGTAGACGCCGTCGGCGCCGCTGGCGGTGGTGCGAGCCGCCTGCGCGTTTCCGGACAACGCAACCGCGGCGTTCGCCACGCCGCCGCCGCTGTTGTTGGTGACGACGCCTTTGATGCTGCCATTGGGGGTAGTGCCGGTCGGATCACCACCACCTCCGCATGCTGCGAGAATGACGACTGCCGCGACTTTGAGTGCACGCCGCAACAGCAGTTTCATAGACGCTCTCCAGGGAAGGTCATCGATGCGATTGCGAGTCATTGCCGATCAGCGGCTCCAACGTACCAGGGGCAAGCCGCGCTACTGCCGGGTGTCCAGACCGATCTTCTGGTGAAGCCAGTCCATCCGATCGAACATGGCCTGTTGATTGAGTCCGTGTCCCGCGTCATACCAGAGAATCGTCTTCGGTTGCGGCGCCGCCGTGTGCAACGCCTGCGCATCGGCCGCGGGTACCAGGTTGTCCAACCGTCCGGATTGCAGCAACAACGCGGTGGGCGGCGCGTGCGCAATGAATCGGATCGGCTCCATGGGTGTCATGGCCCGCAACCAGTCGTCACGTGCTGCACAGGGCAGATCGGCCAGGCCGTCGTTCGAATCTTCCGGACCGGTGAAGTGCGAGACGAGACCGCCGTCTGCAACGACGAGCGCCGCGGCTTTGATGCGGCGTTCGATGCCGACGAACAGCGTACCCATCGCGCCGCCGTAACTGATGCCCTGATAGGCTATGCGCTCATCGTCGACGTTGGCGCGTGCGCGCAACACATCGACGGCGCGTTGCAGATCCTTGATCAGCTGGATCTGCTCGGCCCCATCCTGAGTGCTGAACCGGACGGGCGATCCACCGCGGCGAGCGAACGGCGCATCGATCGCAATCACGACTGCACCGTGCTCCGCGAGCAGCTGCGCGCCGGCCGCCGTGCTGCGCGCATTGCCGGGCATGCCGTGCATGAGGACGATGCCGGGGCGCAGACTCGAACGGGTGACCGGATCGAACAGCAATCCGGTTACCCGTCCGCCGTCCGGACTGTTGAAGGAGATGGCGCTGACCTCCACGCCATTGTGCGTGGATTCGACCGCCTGTTGCAGGTTCAGTGGTGCATTGACGTCGTAGGCGAACAGGTCTCGGTCCGCTGCGGTCGCCACGCCGAAATCCGGACGTGCGACCGGACAGGAATCGACGGTGGTGCGCGGCCCGTTCGTGGGGCTGGCGCAAGCGGAAATGAACAAAGCCAGCGCGACGGCCGGTTTCATCAACACCCTCCAGGGAACCAGGTCACCTGCGCAGATCAACGCGCCGCGCGTTTCGATCGTGACATACCCATCTGACCACCGCTGGATCTAGACCCTCGCGTGCGATTCGGAGTCGGCTTAACGGCCGAGTCAAGCAGCGCTGAGCGGGCAGTTTACCCCGATCGCCGGCGAAACCGGTCACAGTTGGTAGGGCACCGGCCTTCCAGGTTGGTGGCCGCGGGTTCGAGCCCCCGTCTCCCGCTCCTCTTAAGCAGAAGCCCCGTCGCAACTTGCGGCGGGGCTTCTGCCAGCTGTGCCAAAAACCGCCGTGGAAGGGGGCGGGCGCGGCTCACTCCGGGGTGGACGTCGGTGCATTCTCCGCGAACACCAGCGAGTCGCGCACGCGGGCGAAGAGCGGCTCCCGGGCGGCGAACCTGGAATCGGTCTCCGCGAAGATCATCACGTACACGATGCCGTCCTTCACCGTGACGTAGATCTCCGTCCGCGACTGGAGCCCCGGCTGGACGAGGAGGCCGCTCAGGTATCCGGCCCGCTGCCCTCCGAGCGTCCGTATCTCCCGCACCACGTCCCGGAACCCGGTCCCTAGTCCGCGCGCCGTGTTGGCCAAAAGGCCGAACAGGAGCGAGTCCGAGCTCAGGATCGTGTTGGTCACGATCCGCCGCTTCTCCGCCCAGGAAACCGGCATGTCGGATGGTTGCGCCGGTACGACGTCACTCACGAGGAGTTGGATGTATCCCGTCCCGCGCTCGGCGATCAGCGCTTCCCCCTCGAACCGCACCCGCACGGTGTTGGTGATCGTGCCACCCTGCACCTGGGCCTGTTGCGAGACGTTCACGCCCTCCCGTTCGACCTTCCACCCACTGGGAAAGCCGATGCGGTACGCCAGGGGACTGCCGGTGTGGGGCACCAGCGGCGTGGAAGCGGGGGAAGACTGGGCGGGCGCGCCGGACGCGCAGGCGAGCAGGGCGGCGAGGAGCGGAAGAGCAGGCGAGAGTCGCATTGAGGTAGAATCTCATGCAGGAAAGGTGGACCGGCATGCACCGGAAGGAGCCGGGCACGTAAGCGTCAATGAACGTCCCGGCATGCACCGTCGCTCCCGCGAGCCGGGACGGCTCCGCGCGATGCTCACCCGGTGCAGAGCCCGGTGCACTCGTAGCAGACCGGGTATCCCGTCTCGCAGGTCGCCCCGCTGCACTGGGATCCCGTGTCGCAGCCCGCCCCGCTGCACTGGTGGCAGACCGGATATCCCGAGTCGCAGCTCGTCCCGCCGCAGGTGAACGGGTTGCCGCAGCTGTCCTGGGGCTGGGTGCCGCAGGCCCGCGAGGCGTCGTTGCCGAGGACGGTGCCGTTCGCCTCACCCTCCGCGGGTTCCAGCTCGAAAGCCTCGACCATGAGATCTTCGGGGTTCAGCCGGAGCTTTTTCATCAGTCCTCTCCGCGTTGAGGCCGAGTGTTCGGAAGCGAGCCGTTCGCGCCCGTATCGATCAAGATGGCACAACCAGGCCAGGTCGGGAAGGAGGCCGCAGGATCAGCGGAGATAGGGCGCCACGTTGTCGGCGATGTCCCGCAGCTCGGCGTCGGTCAGGGGGAGCCGATGCCGGAGCTCCGCCCACCGCTGCGCGACCCGCGCACCGCCGGCCGTCGTGGCATCCGAGCCGTAGAGCACGCGGTCCAGCCCGATCTGGCGGATCCGCTCCGCGATCTCCCGCAGCGCGTCCTCGGATCCTCGCGCGCCGGGCACCACCTCCGTCAGGTCGAAGTACAGGTTCCGCGTCCTCGGGTCGCCCGCGGCGATGGCGGCCGCGTAGACGGCCAGCGGCTCCGCGCGGTACTGGTTTCCGCCCCAGAGGTGGGCGATCTGGACGGGCACGTCCGGCGCCGCCGGCAGCAGGACGTCCAGGAAGGCCTCCGCCTGCGCGCGGCCGTACGCGCCGCGCGACTCGGAGTGCACCACGATGGCCATCCCCTCCTCGTTGGCGGCCTGGAAGACCCGGCGCACCTTCTCGGCGTGCTCGGGGTTCAGGACGTCCACCCGGTCGCCGCGGAAGTGCATCTTGATCCCTTTCATCCCGAGCTCGCGGGCGCACCGCCGCAGCTCGGCCACCGCGTAGTCGAGGAGCGGGCCGATCCCGCAGAAGGCCACCAGCCGGTCCGGGTGCCGCGCCACCTGCGCCGCGGTCCAGTCGTTCTCCGCGCGGGTGATGGCCTGTTCGCTGGACCAGTACCCGACGGAGAGGACGACCGCGCGGTCGATCCCCGCCTCGTCGAGGTTGTCGATCAGCTCGTCCGCGGTGACCACGCGCTCGAACGGCCATTCGGGGATCGGCATCAGCATCTCCGTGGCGATGCGCCATCTCCCCCGGGCATCCCTCCGCAGGCCCAGGGAGAAGGCCGCCCCCGGGCGGCTGGACTGAAGGCTCAGGACCTCGCCCGCGACGTGCGCGACCGCCCCTTCGAGGGAGAGCGCGTTGGGGACGAACTGCCTGCCCTCCACCAGGGCATCCACCACGGCGGCCGCCGCCGCGCGACCCCGCACCCAGGGCAGCGTCTCCTCCGTGAGATCCACCACCTGGGCGTCTTCCGTGTACAGGTCTCCTGCGTCGGCGCTGCCGTTCAGGCGGCTCCGCTCCCGGAGGAGCGTGTCCAGCGCCGCGGGGAGGGTGACGGCCGGGAGCGGCGCGGGACGCCGGCTGACCGAGGCCGGCCCGACCAGGTGCTGGTGGTGATCGACCCGTGGAATGATCCGGGCCCGCTGCGCACGAGCCGACGAGGCAGCCGGGGCTTCCCGTTCGCGGGGGCCGGGCATGCCCGGCCCCGGAGGCGGGGCGCATCCCTGGGCTACGGCCAGAACGGCGGCGACGGCAAAGGCGGATGGTATGGGTCGCGGCATCATCACTCGGCAACGGTTGGGCGGTGGCGGTGTGGCATCGGCCCGGGAGCCGGGGCGGCGGGACCAAGTTTTTTCCCGCTCGACGATTGTAGCCGAAGCCGCCGTTGCATAACAGATGCAGATCTGCATATTTTCGGACCTGTACAATTCTCCTTCCGAGACCCCTCCGATGCCGTCGATCCAGCAGGCGGGTGAGCAGTTCGCGTACGCGCGGCTCGCCGCCGACATCGAGTCGCTGGTCCGCGCCGGTACCCTTCGGCCCGGCGAGCGCCTCCCGTCCGTGCGTCGCATGAGCGCGCAGCGCGGGGTGAGCCTCCCCACGGTGCTGCAGGCGTACCGGCTCCTGGAGGCGCGCCGCATCGTCTGCGCGCGGCCGCAGTCGGGCTTCTACGTGCTGCCTCCCCAGCGGCCGAATCTCATCGAGCCACGTGGCGCGGAGACCCTGGCCGACCCGGGAGAGGTCACCACCGGCGACCTGATCATGCGCGTGCTGGAGATGGTGGCCGACCCGGCGCTGGTGCCGCTCGGCACGGCGCTGCCGGAACCCGACCTCCTCCCGACCGCCGAGCTCTCGCGGTGCCTGGGGCGGGTTGCGCGGCGCCGGGCGGGGCACGGCGCCTCGGCGGTGGCGCCGTCGGGCGTGGAGCCGCTCCGGCTGCAGGTCGCGCGCAGGGCGCTGGAGGCGGGGTGCACGCTGACGGCGGACGACGTGGTGATCACCTGCGGCGCCGCGGAGGCCATCCACCTCTCGCTGCGTGCGCTGACGCGCCCGGGAGATACGGTGGCGGTCGAGTCGCCGGCGTACTTCGGGACGCTGCAGGCCATCGAAACCCTGGGGCTCCGCGCGCTGGAGATCCCGGTGGACCCCCGAGCCGGGATTCGCCTGGACGTGCTCTCGGAAGCGCTGCGTCGTGGCGGCGTGCGGGCGGTGGTGGTCACGCCCAACGTGCACAACCCGCTGGGCTGCATCATGCCCGACGAGCACAAAGCGGAGCTGGTCCGGCTGTTGGCCGAGGCAGGGGTGCCCGCCATCGAGGACGATACATACGGGGAGTTGCACTTCGCCGACCCGCGACCCCGCTCGCTGCAGGCGTTCGACCGGTCGGGGCTGGTGATCTCGTGCGGGAGCTTCTCGAAGACGGCGGCCCCGTCGTACCGCGTCGGATGGATGGTCCCGGGACGCTATCGGGACCGGGTCCTCCATCTGAAGCTGGCCACGACGGCCGCCACCTCCACCCCGCCGCAGCTGGCTCTGGCCGAGTTCCTCGCTTCCGGCGGATACGACCGTCACCTGCACCGGCTGCGCCACGTGCTGCGCGGTACGGTGGAGCGGTTCGCCTTCGAGGTCGCCGAGCGGTTCCCCGCCGGGACCCGCGTATCGCAGCCGGCGGGCGGGTTCCTGCTCTGGGTGCAGCTCCCGGAGGGAAGCGACACGGTGGAGCTGCAGCGGCGCGCGCTGAAGCAGGGGTTGAGCGTGGCGCCCGGCCCGGCGTTCTCCGCGAGCGGCGATTTCCGTGACTGCCTGCGGATCAACGCGGGATACCGATGGTCCGAGCGCACCCGGGAGGCGCTCGACCTGATCAGCGGAATGATCCAGAACGGGGAGCGACGACGCTCACTCCAGCACGAAGCGCCGCAGTGACTCCAGCGCACGCAGCGCCTCGGCGCTCGGCACCGCTCCGCCCGCAACCGCGCGGACGAGGGTCTCGTCCCGCTCGTACAGGTCGTTGCCGAAGTACAACCGCCCGTTCCGCATGTAGGTGGTGAAGTAGGCGATGTAGACCGGGAGCTTGCGCGGCAGGTCCACGCGCCGGTCGTCCGGTCCCTCCTGCATCGCCCGCTGGATGCGCTCCAGGTCCCAGCCGAGTGCGTAGCGCGCAAGCTGGTCCGGCTTCTCCAGGCGGATGCAGCCGTGGCTGAAGGCGCGCACGTCCTCCCGGAACAGGCTGTCCTGCGGCGTATCGTGCAGGTAGATGCTGAACTCGTTGGGGAACAGGAACTTGACCAGCCCGAGCGAGTTCTTCGGCCCCGGCTTCTGCCGGATGCGCGTCTTCCCTTCCTCCTGGTACAGCTCGTAGCGGTTCGTGGCGAAGTACGAGGGATCGGCCTGCGCCTTGGGGAAGAGCTCCTTGGCGGCGATGGTGTCCGGCACCAGCCAGTACGGCCGGAAGACCGCGTACTCCATCGAATCGCTGAACACCGGCGTCGCGCGGTCGTCGAATTCCGAGCCGACGATCACCCTCATCTGCAGCACCGAGCGTCCGCCGTCGAACGCCTCCAGCCGGAAGGCGGGGACGTTCACCAGCACGTAGCGCTGGCCCAGCGAGCGCGGCAGCCAGCGGAAGCGCTCCAGGTTCGCGGCGATCTGCGCCACCCGGTACCGCGGCGGCACGTTCAGCGACGCGACGGTCTCCTCCCCCAGCACGCTGTCGGCCTCGATGCCGTGCCGGGCCTGGTACTCGGCGACCGCGCCGGCGAGCGTCGAGTCGTACACGGCGCCGGGCGCGGGAGTGCGCTGCCCGGCTCCGGCCGGCTGCACCGGCTGCGCCGCGGCGGGTGTGGCGCCGAGCAGTCCCTCGGCCTGGAGCCGCTGCCGCAGCGCGGCAAGGCGGGCCGCCGCATCCGGGTCGCCGGGCTTCAGCGCCTCGCCGGCGGGGACGCTCGGCCACGGCCGGCCCGCGGCGAGCCGCCGGTAGCGCTGCAGCTCGCGCTGCAGGGCGGCGTAGTCCTCGTCCTGCGGCCGCATCCGCGCGATCGCCCGGGCGAGCGGCTCGCTGCGCAGCGTGGCGGTCAGGGCGCTGTCGACCCGCTCCTCCTGGGGATCGATGTGCCAGGACTGCGACACGGTGCGCGGGTCGACCTGCCCCGTGAGCAGGTCCGTACCGAGCGCCGCGTATGCGGAGGTCAGCAGCACGTCCGCCTCGGCGAGCTGGCGCGGCGTCGGGCGCTTCGCCTCCCCTACGGCCACGAGCGCGCGCGCCAGGTCGTTGAGCGGATACGCCTCCAGCCGCAGCGCGTCGGTGTGCGCGTCGGTGAGCGCCTTCAGCAGGGCCGACGTGCGCGCCTCGTCCAGTCCGCTGCGCTGGAACCAGAGCGGCCCCTGCCCGTAGCGCTGGTAGAGCCGCTGCACCCGGCGCCATTGCCTTGCGTCCAGTGCGCCCGGCCGCGCGGCCTCCAGGCGCTGCGCGATCGCACCGCGGACGGCGCGGGCCGGGACCCCACGCACCTCGGAGACGTTCTGCGGGCTCCAGGCCTCGTCCGGCGTCGCGGCTTTCGCCTCCCGCCCGTCGTCGTCGCCGCGGCAGGCGGCGGTGCCCAGCAGCATGAGCGCGCCGCAGGCCACCGCGGCGCCACGCAGAGATGAGATAAGCCGTTCCAGCATGCTCGTGTGGATCCCGATTCCCGCCGGCACCGCGGCCGCGGTGCTTCTCCGGCACTCCTCAAGCCAGAAACGGACCAGTGAAACAGATAGGGAGGTATTTGCAGCTGACACGGCACGTCACGCAGGATGGTGCAACGTCGGCGTTGGCCCGCAACCACGCTCGCTGGACGCACACGCGTGAGCGCTCGCGATATCCGCTATCAGGCCGCCGTCATCGACGCGGGAAGGCTGTTGCTGCTCCACTGAGGTGTCGCTGCAGCGCGTCGCGGCTGACGGCCAGCAGATCGAGCTGGTCGGGACCATTACCGAGGATCCGGCGGTCTGCCTGGTCGACGCCACCGTCACTGTCTCCTTGCAGGCCGATGGCACCTTCTCCTACGACTGGCGCCATCCGTTCTTCGACGTGTCGGGCAGCGGCACCCTCCAGCCCATGAGCCCGACTACCAACGTAACGCTTCCCACATGAGGAGAGGC
>DASUNK010000644.1:0-3199 GCA_036277195.1 Longimicrobiaceae bacterium
AGCTGCTCCAGGAACCACAGCCGCTGCTGCGCGAACGACAGCGAGACGTTGCCCGTGCGATCCACACGCTCGATCGCGGCCGCTTCCGCGCGCGCGGCCGTCTCCAGCCTCCGCGCGAAGTCCGCCAGCACCGGCCGCTCGAACACGTCGCGCGGCGAGGCCTCCACGCCCAGCACTTGACGAACGCGCGAAGCCACGCGCACCGCCAGCAGCGAGTGCCCGCCCAGCTCGAAGAAGTTGTCCCGCCTGCCGATGCGCTCGATTCCCAGCAGCTCCGCCCAGATCGCCGAGACGGCCTGCTCCACCTGGCCGGACGGCGCCTCGTACCCGCGCGTGGCGAACGCGTCGCCATCCGGGGCAGGCAGCGCTTTGCGGTCCAGCTTGCCGTTCGGGGTAAGCGGCAGCGCGTCCAGGCGCACGTAGGCCGCGGGGAGCATGTACTCGGGCAGCCGCTCGGCCAGGTAGGTGCGCAGCGCCTCCGCGTCGGCATCGCCCACCAGGTAGGCGACCAGCCGCGTGTCGCCCGGCGCGTCGGCGCGCGCCAGGACGACCGCGTCGCGCACGGCGTGGTGGCTGCGCAGCCCGGCTTCGATCTCGCCCAGCTCGATGCGGAAGCCGCGGATCTTCACCTGGAAATCGGTGCGCCCCAGGAACTCCAGGTTACCAGCCGCGCTCCAGCGCACGCGGTCGCCGGTGCGGTAGAGCCGCGCCCCCGGCTGGGTGGCGAAGGGATCGGGGACGAAGCGCTCCGCCGTCAGCCCCGGCCGCCCCAGGTAGCCGCGCGCCAGGAGCCCGCCCAGGTACAGCTCGCCCGCGACGCCCGGGGGCACGGGCGCCCCGCGCGCGTCTAGGACGTAGGCGCTGCGCCCCGGAAGGGGCCGCCCGATGGGCGCGGTCGCGCCGGCGAAGCGTCCCGGGAAGCCGTCGGGGACCGCGAACGCCGTGGCGGTGACCACCGCCTCGGTGGGGCCGTAGCAGTTGAGCAGGTGCGTGGCGTCTCCCGCGACGGCCGCCGCCGCGGGGAGGGCGTCGCCGCCCACCAGGAGGAGCCGCACCTCGGGGAGCGCGCCCGTGGCCAGGACCTCCTGCCAGTACGCCGGCGGGAGGTTGGCGACGGTGACGCCCAGGGAGCGGACCCGCTGGCCGAACTCGGTGGGGCTCCACAGCTCTGCTCCCCGCAGCACCAGCGTGGCCCCAGTGAGAAGCGGGAAGAAGACCTGCTCCAGCGACACGTCGAAGCCGGACGAGGCGAACTGGAGGACACGGTCCTCGCGGACGATCTTCAGCGTCCCGGCCATCGCGCGGAAGTGCGTGGCCGCGGCACGGTGCTCCACCGCCACCCCCTTGGGGCGGCCGGTGGAGCCCGAGGTGTAGATCAGGTAGGCGAGGCACTCCGGACGGATGCCGGAAACCGGCGCCTCGCCGCTCTCGGCGACGATCCGCTCCGCGTCGGCATCCACCCGCACCGTCACGCCGGCGCCGAGGCGGCCGGCGAGCGCCGCGCGGGTCACCAGCGCAACCGTCCCGGCGTCTTCCGTCATGTACGCCAGGCGCTCGCCGGGAAGCGACGGATCGAGCGGCACGTAGACGCCGCCCGCCTTCAGGACGGCCAGGAGCGCGACCACCAGCTCGGGGCTCCACTCCAGGCACACCCCCACCCGCGCCTCGAGGCTCACCCCCAGCCCTCGCAGGTGGCACGCGAGCCGGTTGGCGCGCGCATCCAGCTCCGCGTAGGTCAGCGCCTCGTCCGCGTGGACCAGGGCCACGGCCTCCGGCGTCAGCCGCACCTGCGCCTCGAACAGCTCGTGGATGCACCGCTCGGACGGGTATGCGGCCTCCGTCCGGCTCCACTCCTCGAGCACCAGGCGCCGCTCGGTCTCCGGCAGGAGCGGGAGCGCGTCCACGGCCTGGAGGTCGTCGGCAACAAACGCCTCCAGCACCCGGCGCAGGTACGCCAGGTGGCGCTCAACGGTGGTCCGCTCGAACAGCGCGGTCGCGTACTCCACGCTCCCGACGATGCGCCCGCCATCCTCCCAGAGCGTCAACGTCAGGTCGAACTTGGCCGTATCGCTCTCCGCCGCGCCTCCGCCGACCGCCAGCCCCGGCAGCTCCAGTGTGCCGTCCGGCGCGTTCTGCCACGCGAACATCACCTGGAAGAGCGGGCTGTGCCCCAGGCTGCGCACCGGCTGCACCAGCTCCACCACCTGCTCGAAGGGGATGTCCTGGTGGTGCTGCGCCCCCAGCGCCCGCTCCTTTACCCGCCCCAGCAGCTCCGCGATGGAGGGAGAGCCGGAGAGGTCCACGCGCAGGGCGAGGGTGTTGACGAAGAAGCCGATCAGCTCCTCGACCTCGGCGTGGCCGCGGTTGGCGCTGGGCGTGCCGATCACCACGTCGTCCTGGCCCGAGAGCCGGGCAAGCACGGCGGCCCAGCCGGCGAGCAGCGTCATGAACAGCGTTGCGCCGTGCCGCTGCGACAGCGTCCTGAGCGCCGCGGTCAGCGCCTCGTCGAGCTCCACGTCCACCGACGCGCCGGCGAAGTCCTGCTTCGCCGGGCGCGGGTGGTCGGTGGGCAGCTCCAGCAGCTCCGGCGCGCCGGCCAGCGTCTGGGTCCAGTACTCCGCCTGCGCCTCCACGGCGTCACTGCTCACCCAGCGCCGGTGCCACGCCGCGTAGTCCGCGTACTGCACCGGCAGCGGCGACAGCGGATCTCCCTCGCCGCGCGCGAAGGCGGCGTACAGCGCGCCCAGCTCGCGGTACAGCACGCCGATCGACCACCCGTCGCTCACCACGTGGTGCATCGTCAGCAGCAGCGCGTGGTCTTCCGGTCCCATCCGCACCAGCCGGCCACGCACCAGCGGCCCCACCGCCAGGTCGAACGGCGCCGCAACCTCCTCCGCCGCCAGGCGCCGCAGCTCACCCTCGACGTCCGCGCACCCGGTGAGGTCGTAGTCCCGCAGGGTGAAGCCGTGCTCGTCCGCCGGCGTGATCCGCTGCTCCGGCTCGCCCTGCACCGCGGGGAAGGTCGTACGTAGCGACTCGTGGCGCGCCACGATCCGCTCCAGCGCCCGCGCCAGGGCGGTGCGGTCCAGCGGCCCACGCAGCCGCACCCGCGACGCCACGTGGTACGCCGCGCCCGCGCCCTCCATCTGGTCGATGAACCACTGCCGCTGCTGCGCAAAGGACAGCGGCAGCGGCGAGC
>DASUNK010000645.1:0-7897 GCA_036277195.1 Longimicrobiaceae bacterium
CGGCCTTGGCGGCCACCACCAGCAGGCCGGGGTCGCTCCGCGGGTTCGTCAGCTCGCGCAGCCGGCGCGCGGCGCGCCAGTGCCGCCCCTCCTCCAGCAGCCGCTGCACCTCGCGCGGCACCTGCGCCTCGGGGCCGACGGGGGCGACGGCGCGGGGCGCGGGACGCGCCTGGGCCTCGCCCCGGGACGTGCCGCCGGGCGCGGCCAGCCGCGTGGCTCCCCAGAGCAGCACCGGAAAGGCGAGGACGGCGAGGGCGAGGGCGAGCCGGCGGCGATCCATGACTGCTGGAAATCGGGAAAGGTGTGCGGGGACAACCGGCGGGGCAGGTCGCGAATCCCGTGCCGAAGCGGCCATTCACGTGAATCTTGACTTGAAACGAAAGGCATGACTATCGTGTGAGGTCTGACCCCCATCACCCCACTCCCCGGCGCTGGAGTTCCCCCAGGTGAATCCCAGGAAACATACGGCGCGCCTTCTGCGCCGTGTCGTGTGGGGCGGGCTCGCGGCGTGGGCCCTGGCGCTCGGAGCGTTCTACGTGGCGCGGCCGGCGCGCGCGGCCCCCCGTCCCGGCGAGCGGGTGCTCCACGCCGGGCTCACCGGCCGGAGCGTGAGCGGGGCGGCGCTCGCCCTCCTCCCGCGCGACAGCGTGGTGGCCGTGCTCGGCGCCACCTCGGAGTGCGCCGCGTGCCGCGTGGGCATCCCGGCGTACCGGGAGATCGCGGCGCGGCTGAAGGAGGAGGGGATCGCGCTCCGGGTGATCGTGGGGAGCGACTCGCTGGCCGCGCGGCAGTTCTCCCGGCTCCTCCCGGAGCCCGGCGCGGTGGTGTGGGACCCCCGGCAGAAGCTTTTCCAGCGGATCGGCATACGCAGCGTCCCCAGCCTCCTCCTGGTGGGGCGCGACGGGCGGCTCCTGAAGACCTGGGTGCCGCTCTCCACCGATCCCCGGGTGGCGGAGGAGATCGCGGGCGCAGTGGCGGCGGAGCGGTAGGCGGCGGCGGGCGAAGTCCGGGTGCTGGTTCTCCATCCACCCCCTCTCGGGAGGACGTATGCGTAAGATCCGCGAATACGTGCTGGCGATTCTCGCCGCCCTGCTGCTCAGCGTCGGGACGGCCAGCGTGGCCTCCGCGCAGGCGGACTGCTCGGGCTGCTGGGACTGGTTCTACGCGGACGGCTGGTTCTACGACGACGTCGGCAACATCGGCAGCCCGGGCTTCTACGACCTGATCGGCTGCGACGACTTCTACTGCTACTACTACGGCGGCGGACAGACGTAACCGAAGGACATCGACCCATGACCCGGATTCCGCCCGCCGCCCTCGCGGCCGCTGCCCTGCTCCTCGCCGCCTGCGGTGCCGAGCCGCACGGCTCGCCCGCCCCCGCGTCGCTCGCGGACCCCGCCCGCCACGCCCTGCACCTGGGGCTGGACGAAGGTCCGGCCGACGCCACGCTGGGACGCGTGGTCTCCGCCCGCCTCGCCGAGGGCGGCGGCCACGTGGTGGTGCTCGACTTCGTCCCCCCCTTCGTGAAGGTCTTCGACGGCAGCGGCCGCTTCCGCACCGCCTTCCTCGGCCGGGGCGGCGGCCCCGGCGAGTCGCGCCGCCCCGTGGCCGTGGCCGTGGCCGGCGACTCGGCGGTGCTGGTGGCCGACGGGCCGCAGCACCTCTCGCTCTTCGACCTGGACGGGAAGCTCCTGGCGCAGGCGCCCGTCCCCGGCCTCCTCCCCATGGCGGCGGCGTCGCCCTGCCCGGGCGAGTGGCTGGTGTACGGCCCCCGCCGCGACGAGCGGTGGCGGCGCGGGAACGCCACCTGGCTGCACCGGGTGCGCTTCACCGGCCCCTCCACCGCCGAGGTGGAGAGCCTGGTGCTGGACTCGGTGGCCGCCCCGCTGGTGGGCGGGCCCACCTACGGGATCGTGCCGGACGCCGGCGGCGCCGTGGTGCAGCACACGCTGGGCGCGCGCCCGCGGCTGCTGCGGCTGGACTGCGCCGGGGGCGAGCCCCGGGTGCTGCACGAGGGCGAGCCCGGGCCGGCGATGGAGACGCCCCGGCAGGTCGGGCGGGAGGCGCGGCTGGAGCGGACGCCGGGCACCCGCTCGCCGGGCGGGGTGGCCGTCGTCCCGGGCGGGGTGGTCTTCGGGGAGAAGGTGTACCTGGGGAGCGGCCGCCGCGGCCGGCTGGACCTGACGCTCCTGGACGGCGGTGCCCCGCGCCGGCTCGCCATCGAGGGGGACTACGTGCTGCAGGACAGCCGACCCGGGGTGGGCGTGCTGATGAGCACCGGCGACCCCGTCCCCCAGGTCTTCCTGGTGTCGGCCGAGGAGTTCCTGGCGATGTTCCCCGCGCGCTAGCCCCCGCCGTCCCGGTCGCCCGCCCCCAGCGGCACCTTGATGCACGCCGCGAAGTGCCCGCCCCCCTTGTCGGCCAGCGGGGGGACGATGCGGGCGCAGTCCTGGTCCTTGAGCGGGTGCTGGCAGCGCGGGTGGAAGGGGCACCCGCTCGGCGGGTTGGCCGGCGAGGGGACGTCGCCCTCCAGCACGATGCGCTCGCGCCGCACCCGCGGGTCCGGGATCGGCACCGCCGAGAGGAGCGCCTGCGTGTACGGCATCAGCGGGTTGCGGTAGAGCTCGATCGAGTCGGCCAGCTCCACGATGCGCCCCAGGTACATCACCGCCACCCGGTCGGAGATGTGCTCCACCACCGAGAGGTCGTGGGCGATGAAGAGGTAGGTGAGGCCAAACTCGCGCTGCAGGTCCTGCAGCAGGTTGATGACCTGCGCCTGCACCGACACGTCGAGCGCCGACACCGGCTCGTCGCAGACGATGAGCTGCGGCTCCACCGCCAGCGCCCGCGCGATCCCCAGCCGCTGCCGCTGCCCGCCGGAGAACTCGTGCGGGTAGCGGATGGCGTGCTCCGGCCGCAGCCCCACTACCGAGAGCAGCTCGGCGATCCGCGCCGTGGCCTTGGGCCCGCGCGCCAGGTTGTGGATCGCCAGCACCTCGCGCAGCATGTCGCCCACCGTCATGCGCGGGTTGAGCGACGAGAAGGGGTCCTGGAAGACGATCTGCGCCTTGCGCCGCAGCCGCCGCAGGTCGCCCTTCTCCATCCCGAAGATGTCGACCCCCTCGAAGAACGCCTCCCCCTCGGTGGCGGGCTGCAGCCGCAGCAGGGTGCGCCCGGCGGTGCTCTTCCCGCAGCCGGACTCGCCCACCAGCCCCAGCGTCTCCCCCTTGCGCAGGAAGAACGACACCCCGTCCACCGCCTTCACGTCGCCCACGTGGCGGCGGAAGAAGCCTTTGTGGATCGGGAAGTACTTCTTCAGCCGGCGCACCACCAGCAGCGCGTCGGCGGGCGGCTCCAGCTCCTCGGGGGTCTGCCCGCGCAGGTCGCTGTCGCCCTTGGCCGGGGGGAGCTCGCGCCGCTCCGGCGCCTCGGGGACGCGGTGGATCCCGCCCAGGTGCGTGTCGGGGACGGCGCCGGGAACGGCCGGCCCGGCCATCACCCGGTCGGCGGCCTCGCCCACCGGGTCCGCGTCGTCGATCGGGAACAGCGCCTCGTCGCGGCGGCGCCCCGCGGGGTTGCGCCCCTCCGGCGTGGCCATCAGCCCACCTCCCCGGCCGGCAGGTCGTCCGGCGTCCCCGCCACCGGGGTGCGCGCGCCGGTGCCGGTGAGCGCGCCCTCGGGGGTGAAGCCGCCGGTGGTGCGCCGCACCTCCTCGCGCCGCTCCGGGTGCTCCACCAGCCAGCACTTGTTCCGCCGCCCCGCGCCGATCTCGAAGAGGGGCGGCTCCTCCTCCTCCGTCTTCTCCCACCCGTACGGGCAGCGCTCGTGGAAGCGGCACCCGCTCGGCCAGTGCATCGGGCTGGGGACCACCCCCGGGATCACCGCCAGCCGCTCCACCTGCTCGCCCAGCTTGGGCATGGAGCGCAGCAGCCCCTCGGTGTAGGGGTTCTGCGGGTCGTGGAAGACGTCGTCCACCGACCCCTCCTCGAACACCTGCCCGGCGTACATCACGATCACCCGGTCGCAGGTCTCCGCCACCACCCCCAGGTCGTGGGTGATGAGGATGATGCTCATCCCCAGCTCCTCCTGCAGCCGGTTGAGCAGCTCCAGGATCTGGGCCTGGATGGTGACGTCGAGCGCGGTGGTGGGCTCGTCGGCGATGAGGAGCTTGGGGTCGCACGCCAGCGCCATGGCGATCATCACCCGCTGGCGCATCCCCCCCGAGAGCTGGTGCGGGTACTCGTCCACCCGCTGGTCGGGGATCGGGATCCCCACCAGCTTGAGCATGTCGATGGCCCGCTCGCGCGCCGCGCGCTTCCCCAGCCCCTGGTGCAGCCGCAGCGACTCCACGATCTGGTCGCCCACGGTGAACACGGGGTTGAGCGAGGTCATCGGCTCCTGGAAGATCATGGCGATGTCGTTGCCGCGGATCTCGCGCATCCGCTTCTCCGAGGCCAGCGCCAGGTCCTCCATCTCCCCCTTCGCGTCGCGGAAGAGGATGCGCGACCCGGGCTGGATGCGCCCCTGCGGCTGGGGGATGAGGCGCATCACCGAGAGCGAGGTGACGGACTTGCCGCTCCCCGACTCGCCCACGATCCCCAGCGTCTCGCCGGGGTTCACGTGGAAGCTCACCCCGTCCACCGCGCGGGCCGTCCCGTCCTCGGTGCTGAACCAGGTCTTCAGGTTCTCCACCTGGAGGATCGGCCCGTCCGCGCTCCCCGCCGCCGCCGGCGCGGGCGTCTCGCTGCTCTGCGTCATTCGCGGCCTCAGGTGCGCAGGCGCGGGTCGAGCGCGTCGCGCAGCCCGTCGCCCAGCAGGTTGAACGCGATCACCGTCACCACGATGGCGATCCCCGGGAAGGTGGCGATCCACCACGCCGTGATCAGCGCGTCTCGCCCGTCCGACACCATGTTCCCCCAGCTGGGCGTGGGCGGCTGCACCCCCAGCCCCAGGAAGGAGAGCGACGCCTCGGTGAGGATGGTCTGCCCGATCCCCAGCGTGGCCGAGACGATCACCGGCGCCATGGTGTTGGGGATCAGGTGGCGGAAGATGATGCGCGCGTCGTTCATCCCCAGCGCCCGCGCCGCCTGGATGAACTCCCGCTCGCGCAGCGAGAGCACCTCGCCGCGCACCAGCCGCGCCGTCCCCATCCACCCGGTGAGCCCCAGCACCGTCACCACCAGGTAGATGGAGGTGTCGAAGAGGGCGATCACCACGATCAGCAGCACCAGGCGCGGGAAGGAGAGCATCATGTCGGTCAGGCGCATCAGCACCGTGTCGACGATGCCGCCGAAGTAGCCGGCGAACGCCCCCACCAGCGTCCCCAGGGTGACGCTGATCCCCACCGCGATGAAGCCGATGGAGAGCGAGATCCGCGCCCCGTAGAGCACCCGCGAGAAGATGTCGCGCCCGAACTTGTCGGTGCCCATCAGGTGCTCGAGCGAGGGCTCGAGGTAGCGGGAGAGGACGATGTTCCCCTGCGCCGCCGGGTCGAACGGGGCGATCAGCGGGGTGATCAGGGTCACCACGTAGAGGAGGATCATCACCGTGAGCCCCGCCATCGCCAGCTTGTTGCGGCGGAAGTGGCGCGCCGCGATGGCCCACTGCGAGTCGCCCCGGGCGCGCGCCGGGCGCCGGGAGCGCACCAGCAGGTCGTGCAGCGCCCCCGCCCACACCCCCAGCAGGAGGATGGCCAGGGTGGCGATGGCGAGGTACATGTCCATCGGCACCCGCCGGAGCGCGCTGAGCGCCCGCAGCCGCTCCAGCGAGAGGAAGGCCATCCCCAGCAGGAAGCCCCAGGAGAGGAGGAGCGCCATCCCCTTGCGCCACTCCCCCCGCAGCACCTGCCCCGCGCCCGGGAGGAGCGCGGTCAGCAGGATCTGCAGCGGGGTGGCCGGCGGCCGGCGGGTGCCGGTCGTCCCCGCCACCGGGGCGGCGGGGGGCCCGGAGATCGGCTCGGGCGGGGCGGATTCCACGTTCGGCGACGCGCGCATCGGCGGCTACTCCGTGCGGATGCGGGGGTCGACCACCGCGTAGAGGACGTCGGAGATCAGGTTCCCCAGCACCACGATGGCGGAGATGACGAAGGAGGTGGCCATCACCATCGGGTAGTCGCGCTGCAGGATGGCGTCGACGATGGCCCGCCCCATCCCCGGCCAGCCGAAGATGGTCTCCACCAGCACCGCCCCGGAGAGGAGGAAGGGGAGGTAGAGACCCAGCAGGGTGATGATGGGGATGAGCGCGTTGCGGAGCGCGTGCTTGAACACCACCGTGCGCTCGGAGAGCCCCTTGGCGCGGGCGGTGCGGATGAAGTCCTGGTGGATCACCTCCAGCATGGAGCCCCGCATGTAGCGGGCGACCCCCGCCGCCGAGCCGATCCCCAGCGCCACCGCGGGGAGCACCAGGTGCATCACCCGGTCGCGGAACTGCTCGCCGGTGGAGAGGAACTCGTACCCCACGCTGGTCATCCCCGAGGCCGGGAACTGCAGCGGCCACCCCAGCTGGTTCGCCTTCAGCGAGAAGAGGAGGATCAGCATCAGGGCGAACCAGAAGGAGGGCATCGAATAGAAGAAGAGCGCCACCACGGTGAGCACGTTGTCGGCGAGCGAGTACTGCCGCACCGCCTGCACGATCCCCACCAGCATCCCCACCACGAAGATCACCACCAGCGAGATGAAGGTGAGCTGCACCGTGTTCCAGAGCACCTCGGGGAGGATCTCGGCGATCGGGCGCATCTGCCCGAAGGAGGTGCCGAAGTCGCCGCGGATGAAGCTCCACAGCCACTTGACGTACTGCTCGTGCAGCGGCCGGTCGAGCCCCAGGTTGCGCCGCATCTGCTCGATGACCTCGGGGCTCACGTTCGGGTTGAACCAGCGCGCGGTGGGGTCGCCGGGCGCCAGCTGCACCACGAAGAAGATGATGGTCAGGATCCCCAGCATCAGGGGGATGGCCCCCAGCAGCCGCCGGAGCAGGTACGAGAACATCTCACCTCCTCGCCGTGTCGGTCCCCGCCGTGTCCTCCGCCACCGTGTCCGTCCCGGCCGGCGCGCTGTCGGCCCCCGCCGCCGCGCCCGCGGAGCCCCGCTGCCGGTCGCGCGGGATCCACCACTCCCAGGTGTTCTGGTAGGCGCCGTAGGTGTCCACCCGCACCCCGCGCAGCCGCTCGTTCACCCCCACCACCCCGTCCAGGAAGTAGAGCCAGGTGTACGGCCGGTCGGCCACGATCAGCCCGGCGGCCTGCTTCCAGAGCGCGTTGGCCGCCTCGGGCGTGGGCGCGGCGCGCGCCTGCTCGAAGAGGGCGAAGACGCGCGGGTTGGCGTAGGAGACGAAGTTGAACGGGCTCTCCGGCGACCAGGTGCTCCCCAGGTCCGGGTCGAGCGCCACCGACCAGCCGGCCAGCGTGGCCTCGAAGTCCTTGTCGGTGAGCCGCTCGTACATGGTGTTGGTCTCCAGCTGCCGGAGCTGCGCGTCCACCCCCACCTGCTTCCACTGCTGCTGCACGATCTGGGAGACGTCGGCGCGGCGCGCGTTGCCGGCGTTGGTCACCAGGGTGAAGCGGAAGGGCCGCCCGCCCTGGTCCCGGATGCCGTCGCCGTCGCTGTCGCGCCACCCCTTCTCGTCCAGGATCTGCTTGGCCCGGACGGTGTCGAAGGGGAGCGGGCCCATCGCCTGCTGGTCGTACAGGTCGCGGAAGATCGGCGAGTACGGCCCGCCGGCGGGCGCGGCGAACTCGTCGAGCCGCAGAGCACGGATGATGCCGGGGACGTCGAGCGCCATCCCCAGCGCGGTGCGGATGTCGCGGTCCGCGAACGCGGGGAAGGTGCGCGGGTTGTAGCCGATGTAGTCGTAGTTGCGCTTCTCCTCGCGCAGGAAGCGGACGTGCGGCGCCGGGCGCCGC
>DASUNK010000646.1:0-7069 GCA_036277195.1 Longimicrobiaceae bacterium
GGTCGTCCCGCCGCCCGGCGCGCTCCCGGACGAGACGCTGCTGGCGCCGCCCCCGGTCTCCGCGCCGCGGGGCGCCGACGACGTCACGGTCATCACCGCCGCGCCCCCGGTGCGCCGGCGGACGAACACGCCGTGGCTGGCGCTCGCGGCGTCGCTGGTGCTGCTGATCGCCGCCGCGGCGTACGCGGCCTGGCTCAACGGGCGGAACGACACCCTCGCCGAGCGGCTGGCGGCGGCGGACGGCGAGAACCAGCGGCTGCGCGCGATGGTGGCGCAGCAGGAGTTCGCGATGCGGGCGCTGGAGGCTCCGGGCCTGCGGGTGATCGACCTGGCCGCCGGCGGGGGAGGCCAGCCGGCCGGGCGCATGCTCTGGAACCCGGTGACGGACCAGTGGCTGTTCTTCGCCCACAACCTCCCGCAATTGCCGCAGGAGCGCGAGTACCAGCTCTGGCTGATCACGCCGGGGCGGCGGCTGAGCGCGGGCACCTTCGTGCCGACGGTGACGGGCTCGGCGCGCATCCAGGCCACCTTCGCGCTCCCGCCGGACTCGCTGCGCGCGGTGGCGGTGACCGAGGAGCCGGCGGGAGGCGTCCCCGAGCCGACCGGCCCCATCGTCATCGCGGGCCAGCACGCGGCGGAGTAGGCCCCCACCCGGCTCGCTTGGGCTCGCCACCCTCCCCCGTTCCGGGAGAGGGTTGTTCGGCGGCCCCGGCGCGTAGCGGGAGAACGGGAAGCCTGCGCCCCGCCTCCCCGCCGCGCGAAGGCGAACAGGTGCGCCGCCCGCTCGCCGGAGGCCGACAGCGGGAGATACTCCCCTCCCGTGAACACCTCCTCCGTGGACCCGGCGATCATCCTCCGCGGCGAGTAGTCTCGGACGATGGCGCGCGCGGTTCGCGACCCCATCCGATTGGAAGCCGAAGAGCGGAAGCCCGGCCGAGGCCGGGTTCCGCTCTGGCGTACGTACGAGGCTTGAGAACGACCAGCGATCGATCTATCTTCCTTCTGCCCATATTTACTGTCCGTTTCCGGTTCTCCCCACCCCATGGAGGAAGCCATGTCCAAGCTCAGGCTCGACATCGAGGCGCTGGAAGTCGAATCGTTTGACACCGCGGAGAAGAAGGGCGGCCGCGGCACGGTGCACGGCGCGTCGGAGACGTTAGAGGCCGGGTGCAGCTTCGACGGGCCGTGCACCGGCAGCACGTTTCCCGCCGGCGCGTGCCAGAGCGCTCCCGACCGGTACTGCCCCGACACGGGCGGCTGACGGCCGTCCCGAGACGCGCGACGCAAATCTCCCGCTGTCAGTTCTACTGTCGATTGATCATGCAAGATGCTCCGTTCGGCGGTAAAAGACGTGGCAGGTTGCGCGCGCACATCAGGATTTTCGCCGTTTTCTGAGCATCTTGCTCTGCTAACCGGTTCTTACGTAATCTGCGAGGCTTTCCGTCGCGTAGCCGCGGGTTCACCCGCCCGGCGGATCCTGAGGCACCTCTTCCAGCAGGGCGACGGGGAAGTCCGCGAAGAGGTGCTCGGCGCGGAGGCCCTCGTCGCCCGCGCGCAGCTCCTCGCCCGTGAAGAGGCTGCGCCAGCGGCCGGGCGGGACGCCGAGCGAGGTGTCCCGCCACGCCCGCGCGTCCGGGAGCGCGAAGCCCCGGTCCCGCGTCAGCGCCGCCACCAGCCGCGGCACCGCCGTCACCACCTGCGCCCCGCCTCCCCGCCGCGCGAAGGCGAACAGGTGCGCCGCCCGCTCGCCGGAGGCGGCCAGCGGGAGATACTCCCCTCCCGTGAACACTTCCGGGAGCGCCTCGCGCAGCCGCAGCCCCGTCATCGTCACGTACAGCTTGATCCGCCCGTCCTCCCACCGCTCCACCAGCCCGCGGGCCAGCGCGCGCCGGTCCCCGTCCCGCAGGCACCGCTCCAGCCCGGCGAGCAGCTCCCGCCGCCGCGCGTAGTCCACCGGGCGGCGGTTGTCGGGGTCCACCAGCGAGAGGTCCCAGATCTCCTGCCCCTGGTACACGTCCGGCACCCCCGGCGCGGTGAGCTTCACCAGCGTCTGGGCGAGCGCGTTCACCATTCCCATCCGCGCCACGACGGGCTGGAGCTCGAGGAAGTCGTCCAGGAACGGGTTCTCGCCCCGCCGCAGGATGGCCGCCACGAAGTCGCGCAGCCCCGCGTCGTAGGTCTCGTTCGGGTTGATCCAGCTGGTGTGGAGCTTGGCCTCGCGCGTGGCCTTGTCCATGTACTGCTGCACGCGGGCGACGAGCTCCGCGTGCGCCGCCTCGTCCGGCTCCGCCAGCGGCCAGGCGCCCAGCAGCGTCTGGTAGAGGAGGTACTCGTCGTTCGGGTCGGGGACGGGCGAGCCGTCCTCGTCGCCGCGGAGGGCGCGGTTCAGCTCGGCCCAGCGGGTGACGCGCTCCTCCCACAGGTCCGGCAGCTCGGAGAGGACGTCGATGCGCGCGCGCACGTCCTCGCTGCGCTTGGTGTCGTGGGTGGAGGTGGTGCTCAGGGCGTGCGGCCACCGCTCCGCCCGCTCGGCCAGGAAGAGGTGCAGCTCGTCGGGCGAGAGACCGAAGCGATCCGGCTCGCCCCCCACCTCGTTGAGCGACACCAGCCGGTTGTAGACGTAGAAGGCGGTGTCCTCCACCCCCTTCGCCATCACCGGCCCGGTGAGCTGCTGGAACTTCATCACGAAGCGGGCGTGCTCCTCGCGCGCGTCGTCGTCCAGCCCCTCGGGCCACTGCAACAGGAGCACCTGGCGGATGAACTCGTAGACGTGGCCGCTGGTGCTGGGGTTGCGCCGCCGCGCCGCCTGCACCGCCTTCTCCACGTATTCCCGGTCGCGCGGGTGCACCAGCCCGGCGGTGGCGTCGATGTAGGTGCGGTACACGGGGAAGCAGGCCACCACCTCGCGCAGCCCGTCGCGCAGGCTCCCCCAGGTGAAGTCGCGCGAGGCGCGGTTGCTCTCGGCCAGGCGGCTGAGCAGGGTGGTGAGCACCGTCAGCTCGCTCACCAGCGCCGAGCGCAGGATCAGCCGCTTCTTCTCGTAGGCCAGCTCCGGGAAGTCCCCGCGGCGGCGCGAGCAGCGGTGGTAGAGCAGGTCCAGCCGCTCCCCGGCCGCACCGTCCACGAAGAGCCCGTTCACCCGGTTGGCGAACTCGTAGCCCACGGTGCCGTCGCAGGGCCAGTCGTCCGGGAGCGACTCGTCGCCGGTGAGGATCTTCTCCACCACCACGTAGAAGCGCTCGCGCCCCTCCAGCCCCATGGTCTCGCGCTGGAGGTCGCGCAGGTAGTCGCGTGGGTGGAAGAGCCCGTCCGGGTGGTCGATGCGCAGCCCGGTGACCTTCCCCTCGCGCACCAGCCGCAGCACCAGCGCGTGGGTGGCCTGGAACACCTGCGGCACCTCCACGCGCACGCCCGCCAGGTCGTTGACGTCGAAGAAGCGCCGGTAGTTGATCTCCTCCGCGGCCACCCGCCAGAAGGCCAGGCGGTACGACTGCTGGTCGAGGAGCGCGTCGAGGCGGTCGAAGGAGCGCGGGTCGGCCGGGTCGCCATTGAAGACGGCCACCGCCGCGTCGAGCGCGCGCCGTGCCGGCTCGGAGCGGCGGTAGAGCCGCGCCAGGCGGCGCTGGGTTACGGTGCGCTCGCGGCGGCGCTCGGCCACGCTCTCGGCGTCCGTGCGGCGGCGGCCGGGGAGGAGCTCCAGCGCCCGCGCGATGCTCTCCAGCTCCATGCGGTGCGGGTGCTCCACGCCGAGCGCGCCCTCCAGCCGCTCCAGCGCCTCGCGCAGCACCACGGCGGTGGAGGCGGGGGCCACCGGGAGGCGGTGCTCGAAGTACTCCAGCCCGAAGCGGCCCTGCGCGTGGACCAGCCGGATCTCGCCGCGCTCCAGCACGCGGCCGTACGCGTCGCCCAGGATGGGGAGGAGCACCTTCCCCCACAGCTCGGGCTTGCGCGGCTCCCAGTCGATGTCGAAGCAGCGGGCGAAGGGGGAGCCGGGGCCGTTCTCCAGCACGTCCATCCACCACGCGTTCTCGCCCCCGGCGATCCCCATGTGGTTGGGCACCACGTCGAGCAGGTGCCCCATCCCGTGCTCGCGGAGGGCGGCGCAGAGCCGGGTGTGCTCCGCCTCGCTCCCGATCTCGGGGTTGAGCTCGGCGTGGCTGGTGATGTCGTAGCCGTGCAGGCTGCCGGGGCGCGCCTTCAGGTAGGGCGAGGCGTAGAGGTCCGAGACGCCGAGCGCGCGCAGGTAGGGGACGAGGTCGGCGGCGTCGCGGAAGGTGAAGCCCTGGTTGAACTGGAGGCGGTAGGTGGCGCGCGGCACGCGCGCGGCGCTTGCCGGCTCCGCTTTTTTCGGGGTATCGTCCGTCACGCTCGGTCCGGCCGGGGGTCCGCGCCCGCGGGTGCGGGCGCCGCCGGGTGAAAGCAAGAAGCGGGCGCGGGCGGCCCCCTCCCTGGCTCGCAAGACTCGCCTGTCCCTCCCCCGTTCCGGGGGAGGGTGATCTCGGGCGACGTGAGGATATTCGCGGGCCGGCTTTGTGCAGGGCCGCGGGCGGCCCAGCAGGGAGGGGGCCTCCCTTACGTACCTTCGTCCCGGTCGCGATGCACCCGGAACACCCCGGCCCGCCGAAGAAACCGTCGTTCCCGCAGGTCCCCGGCTTCCTGGAGGACGCCAGCACCGCCTGGCCGGGGAAGCCGTACCCGCTCGGCGCCACCTTCGACGGCGAGGGCACCAACTTCGCCATCTACTCCGAGCCCGCCTACGAGGTGGAGCTCTGCCTCTTCGCCGCGCCCGGCGACGGCACGCCCTCCCGCCGGGTCCGCCTGCGCGAGCGCACCGCCTACGTCTGGCACGGCTACGTCCCCGGCGTGCGCCCCGGCGCCTTCTACGGCTATCGTGTCAACGGGCCGTACGACCCCGGCCGCGGGCAGCGCTGCAACCCCTTCAAGCTGCTGGTGGACCCCTACGCCCGCGCCCTCGCCGGCCGGGTGCGCTGGGAGGCACACCCCTGGGCGTATCCCTTCGACCAGCCCGGCGAGGACTGGGTGCTCGACGACGGGGACAGCGCCTGGGGCGTGCCCAAGGGGGTGGTGGTCGACGACGGCTTCGACTGGCAGGGCGACGAGCCGCCGCGCATCCCCTGGCACGAGACCGTCATCTACGAGGCGCACGTGCGCGGGCTCACCCGGCTGCACCCCGGCGTCCCCGAGGCGCTGCGCGGCACCTACGCCGCCGTGGCCCACCCCGCGGTCATCGAGCACCTCCAGTCCCTCGGCGTCACCGCCATCGAGCTCCTCCCCGTGCACGAGTTCGTGGACGACTACTTCCTGGTGCAGCGGGGGCTGCGCAACTACTGGGGATACAGCACCATCAACTACTTCTCGCCCGACGGGCGCTACGCCCACGCCCGCGACTACGGCGAGCAGGTGCGCGAGTTCAAGGAGATGGTGCGGCGGCTGCACCGCGCCGGGATCGAGGTCATCCTGGACGTGGTCTACAACCACACCGCCGAGGGGCACCACCTGGGACCCACCCTCTCCTTCAAAGGGATCGACAACCGGACGTACTACCGCCTGGTCCCCGGCGACCCGCGCCACTACATGGACTACACCGGCACGGGCAACTCCTTCAACCTGCGCCACCCGCAGACGCTGCAGCTGGTGATGGACTCGCTGCGCTACTGGGTGCAGGAGATGCACGTCGACGGCTTCCGCTTCGACCTGGCCGCCACCCTGGCCCGCGAGCTCCACGAGGTCAACCGCCTCTCCAGCTTCTTCGACGTCATCCACCAGGACCCCGTCATCTCCCGGGTCAAGCTCATCGCCGAGCCGTGGGACCTGGGCGACGGCGGCTACCAGGTGGGGAACTTCCCCGTGCTCTGGGCCGAGTGGAACGGCAAGTACCGCGACACGGTGCGCGCCTACTGGCGGGGCGATCCCGGCACCCTGGGCGAGCTGGGCTACCGCCTCACCGGCTCCAGCGACCTGTACGAGGTCGACGGCCGGCGGCCGCACGCCAGCGTCAACTTCGTCACCGCGCACGACGGCTTCACCCTGCACGACCTGGTGTCGTACAACCACAAGCACAACGAGGCCAACGCCGAAGGCGGCCGCGACGGCACGGACGACAACCTCTCGTACAACTTCGGGGTGGAGGGGCCCACCGACCGGCCGGACATCGTCCGCGCCCGCGAGCGGCAGAAGCGCAACTTCATCGCCACCCTCCTCCTCTCGCAGGGGGTGCCGATGATCTGCGGCGGCGACGAGCTGGGGCGCACCCAGGGCGGCAACAACAACGCCTACTGCCAGGACGACGAGACCTCGTGGACGCACTGGGACCTCTCCGACGCCGACCGCGAGCTGCTGGCGTTCACCCGGCGCGTGGCCCACATCCGGCGCGAGCACCCCACCTTCCGGCGGCGCAAGTTCTTCCGCGGGCGCGAGATCCGCGGCTCCGACGTCAAGGACGTCACCTGGGTGCGGGCGGACGGGCGGGAGATGACCGACGAGGAGTGGAACTCCGGCTACGTCCGCTGCTTCGGGATGTGCCTGGGGGGCGACGCGATGGAGGAGTTCGACGAGCGCGGCGAGCGGGTGACGGACGACACCTTCCTCCTCCTCTGCAACGCCGACGGGGGCGCCATCGGCTTCACCCTCCCGGCGTGCGGGCCGCACGAGGGGTGGCGGCTGGTGCTCGACACCGCGGACCCGCGGCTGGAGGAGGGCGCGCGCTTCTTCCACGGCGGCGGCATCCTCTCGCTGGAGGGACGCTCGCTGGTGCTCCTCTGCGCCGGCCCGGAGGCGCGGTGAGCGCCCCCTGGCGGCTCCGCTTCGGGGCGAACGGGGTGGAGGGCGGCGTGGAGTTCCGGGTGTGGGCGCCGGCCAGCGAATGTGTGGACGTGGTGCTCTACGGGCCCGACGCGGAGGCCGTGCACCCCCTGGCCCCGGAGCCGGACGGCTGGTTCGCCGGGCGGGTGGCGGGCGCCGGCCCCGGCTCGCGCTACAAGTTCCGGCTCGACGGCGGCGACGCCTTCCCGGACCCCGCCTCGCGCGCGCAGCCCGAGGGGGTGCACGG
>DASUNK010000647.1:0-3510 GCA_036277195.1 Longimicrobiaceae bacterium
CCAGGGGCTGGGCAACGTCCACGTGGCCGGGGGGAGGTGGGACGCCGCGCGCGGTTGGTACGTGCGCGCCATCGCCCTGCTCAGCGACCGGCCTCCCTCGCGGCCGCTCTGGCAGTGCTGCAGCAACCTGGCGGTGGCCGCCCGGTGCACGGGCGACTTGGAGGGGAGCCGGGAGTGGCTGGACCGGGGCGAGGACGTGGTGTGGATGCTCGACGATCCGCAGGGCGTGCTCCCCCTGGAGAACGGCCGGGCGCGGCTGCACGCGGCGCGCGGCGACCTGGCGCGGGCGGAGGAGGCGTACGGCCGCGCGCTGGCGGCGGAGGGTACGCCGGCGCTCCGCGGCGCGGTGATGGTGAACCTCGCCGAGTGCCTGCTCCGGCAGGGGAAGGTGGACGAGGCCCGCGTGCTCGCGGGCGAGATCGAGACGCTGGCCGTGGTGCACGGCCTGGAGATGCTCCTCCCGCACGCCCGCCGGGCGCTGGAGCGGGTGGAGCGAAACACCGCCGCAGTGCGCGCGAGGCCGAGGGCGGCCGCGGCGCCCGGCGCAACCCCGGGATGGGAAGGGAGGGAGGCATGGACGTGAAGCGCGGACGTTCCGGGCTCGCGCTGCTGCTGGCGCTGGCGGCGGCAGGGTGCGGCATCGAGGTGGTGGTGGGGGGCCAGAAGGACGTGTACGCCACCGGCGACGGGACCGCGGAGAGCGGGGGGAGCACCTCGCTCCTGCCGGGGTGGGAGGAGGCGGCGGAGCCGCCCGCCGGGCGGCTGGAGGGGACGGTGACCTTCGACGCGCGCGTTCTCCTGGTGGGGCCGGACGGCGCCGAGCCCGTCAACGGGCCCGCCCAGGCCACCCTGCGGCTGGATGGGCGCGACACCCTGCGGGTGCTGAGAGACCGACCCGAAGCCAGGGAGTACGGGGCGGTGCGGGTCACCTTCTTCCGAGTGCAGGCCCAGGTCACCGGCGGGCTGGAGGTGGGCGGCATCTCCGTCACCGGCGAGGTGCGGGTGGACATCCCCATCGAAGACGGCCTGGTGGTGGAGCGGTCCGTGGACCTCGGCGCGCCCGCCGATTCCGTCGCCGTGCTGGTGGACCTCGACGTCTCCGCCTGGCTGGCGGCCGTCGATCCCGTCACCAAAACGGTGCCCGCCGACGCCTTCGTCCGCGCGGTGCAGGTGCGGCGGCTGCGCTGAGCCCGCCTCTTGCGCGGGGCGGCGCCTCCCGGTAGGTAGGGTGGGAGGCGCCGCCCGGCGCCCGCACCGACTCCTCCTCCGCGAGGCGCCATGGACGTTCGCGAGCACGACCTCCCCGGCGTGGGAAAGAAGTTCGCCTGCACCACCAACGAGGGCGACCGGATGACCATCATCATCCACAACACCGGTCACCGGGAGATCTACTTCTTCGAGTCGGGCGAGGACTTCCCCGCGCACGCCCTGCGGCTGGAAGACGCGGAGGCGCGCAAGCTGGGCGCCATCCTGGGCGGCGCCTACTTCCAGCCCGCCGTGGCCGAGTCCATGGACATGATCCTGGGCCAGCTCTCGGTGGAGTGGCTGACGGTGCCGGAGCGCTCGCCGCTGGCGGGGCGCACCCTGGCCGAGGGGGCGGTGCGCGAGCGGACGGGCGCCAGCGTCATCGCCATCCTCCGCGCCGGAGAGGCGCACCCCAACCCCCAGCCCGGCGACGTCATCTCCGTCGGCGACACCCTGCTGGTGGTGGGGAGCCGCGACCAGGTGCGCCGGGCCGCGGACCTGGTGCGCGGCCCCGCCTGAGCGCCGTGCACGCGGAGTTCCTCCTCGGCGCCGGGCTGGTGCTCGGCGCGCTGGCCCTGGCCGCCCTGCTGGTGCAGCGGGTGGGGCTTCCCGCCATCCCCGGGTTCATCCTGCTGGGGATGGCTGCCCGGCCGCTGGCGCTCGACCGCCACCTGGTGGAGCTGCTCGCCACCCTGGGGGTGGTGCTCCTCCTCTTCTTCATGGGGCTGGAGTTCTCGCTGGGGGCGCTGCTGCGCGACCGGCGGCGCATCGTCCGCAACGGGACCATCGACCTGGCCCTCTCCTTCCCCGCGGTGCTGGCGGCGGGGCTCCTCCTGGGGCTGGGGGTGAAGGGCGCGCTGCTGCTGGCGGCCGCGCTCTACGTCTCCTCCAGCGCCATCATCGCCCGCACCAGCATCGAGCTGCGGCGCACCGCCAACCCCGAGACCGAGGCGGCGCTGGGGATCCTGGTGTACGAGGACCTGGCCATCGCCCTCTTCCTGGCGCTCTTCGCCGGCTTCGCGGGCGCGGGCGGGGAGGCGGGGACGCCGGCCGCGGCGGGGGTGGCGCTGGCACTGGGGTTCGTGGCGGTGGTGGTGCTGGCGGCGCACGCCGGGCGGCGGGTGCTGGACCGGGCGTTCGACGTGGACTCGGACGACGTGTTCGTGCTGCTGGCGGGGGGCGTGGTGCTCCTGCTGGCGTGGGGCGCGGTGCGGACCGGGCTCTCCGAGGCCATCGGCGCCTTCCTGGCGGGGATGGCGCTGGCCGAGACGCGCCACCGCGAGCGCGCCGAGCGGCTCTTCTCCCCCCTGCAGGGGCTCTTCGCCGCCGTCTTCTTCCTGGGCTTCGGGCTGGGGCTGGACCCGGCGGCCTTCGCCGGGGTGTGGCCGGAGGCGCTGGTGCTGGCGCCGCTGGCCATCGCGCTCAAGACGGCGGCGGGGTGGCTGGCCGGGCGGCGCGACGGGCTGTCGCAGCGCTCGGCGCTGGTGCTGGGGCTCACCCTGGTGCCCCGCGGCGAGTTCTCGGTGGTGCTGGCCGGGCTGGCCGTGGCGGTGGGGATGCCCGAGCTGGGCGCGCTCATCGGGCTGCTGGTGCTGGCGCTCTCGCTGGCCGGCACGGTGCTGATGCGCTTCGCCCCCGAGCTGGCGCGGCGCGCCTTCCCCCGCCGCGCGCGGACGCTGGAGGAGCGCGGCTTCGACCCGCGTCTGGCCAAGTTCGACGCCAGCCCGCGCCCGCGCGTGGAGCCGGCGTCTCCCCCTCCCGCCGAATCTCAGGACAGCACTTCGTCCTCGTAGCACCACGCCCACTCCTCGCCGGGCTGGAGGGAGCGGATCACCGGGTGGCGCGTGGCGTGGAAGTGCGCCGTGGCGTGCTTCTGCGGCGAGGTGTCGCAGCACCCCACGTGGCCGCAGGTCATGCAGAGGCGCAGGTGCACCCACTCCGTGCCGTCGCGCAGGCACTCCTCGCACCCGCGGGTGCCCGGGAACACCGTCCGCGCCTCGGCCAGGTGCGCGCACCCGTTCCGCCCCGCCAGCGCGACGGGCGACTCCGGGTCCACGAACTCCGCCCGCGAGGTGACGGGAGGCGGCGCCGGCTCCGGCATGGCCGCACCCCCGTCCGCGCGGAAGAGGTGCGCCGCGCGCGCGAACGCCTCCGCGCTCCCCTCCAGCACCAGCTCGTCGCCGGGGCGCGCCTCGGTCTCGTCGGGCGGGCCCGCGGGGCGGCCGCCGCGCAGCACCTCGCGCACCCGCAGCGCCCCGCCCGAGG
>DASUNK010000648.1:0-6565 GCA_036277195.1 Longimicrobiaceae bacterium
CAGCGCGGCGTTGCGCCCGAGGTAGAGCGGGCGGACGCGAGTGCGCAGCGAGTCCTGCCGCTCGCGGTGCTCGCGCTCGGCCACCCGGTCGCGCACCACGCCGAAGAGCCGGCGCTGCTCCTCTTCCAGGAAGCGGCGGTGCCCCTTCGCCGAGTCGGGCTTCGGCGCGTCCTCCGTGCGCACGTCGGTGAGCTGGCGCAGGGTGCCGCCCGCCAGCTCCACCGCGAAGAGGTTGTTGCCGGAGAGGAAGTAGACGGTGCGCCCGTCCGGGGAGAGCTGCGGCGCGCGCTCGCGGGCGGGGGTGTCGGTGATGCGTCGCTCGGTGCCGTTCGTCCACGCGACGAAGATGTCGCCCCGGCGCTCGAAGACGCGTGCCGTGCCGTCGAGCGACCAGCCGTCCTCGCCCTGGGCGGGAGCCGTCCAGTCCGAGACGGAGTCCGGGAGCGGCTCGGGAGCGCCGCCCGCGGCGGCCACGCGGTAGAGGGAGGTGGTGGTGTCCTTCGCCTCGGAGCTGCGCCAGCGGAAGTAAACCCAGCGCGAGTCCGGCGACCAGCGCAGCTCGTTCGGCGAGCGTCCCACCAGCCCCTCGCCGCGCATGAGGTTGCGCACGGAGAGGTCGAAGCCCATGGCGGAGGTGGGGGCGGGACCGGCCTGCCGCGCGGGAGCGGGATCGGCCTGCCGCGCGGGAGCGAGGGCAGGTGCCGCGGGCGGCGGCGCGACGGGAGTGCGGGCGGCGGGCGCGCAGGCGGCGCAGAGGAGCGCGGCCGCCAGCGCCACGCAACGGCTCGGCGAAAGCGTCATCGGGCGTACCGGGGACGATGCGGGGAGTGAAACGGGTGCGGCCAGTATATGTGCTGCACGAACGGGTTTCAACACCGCCAACGATCGGATCCGCCCCTTCTCATAGTCCGTTTTGCGCCTCCGCCAGAACCATCTTCTTTACAGGGCTTGACTTCCCGCGAAGTGTTCGTCCATTTCCCCTTGTCGCACGCGGCGGGCTGCCGCACTTGCAATGGTACGCAATCTATCGTACATTGTCGATGAAGAATCCGCTCGGCTTCAAAGCTGCGCGCAACAAGGTGATCCGGTCGCTGCTGGCGGGCCGGGCGTACATCCTCTTCGAGCCGCGGGAGGTGCGCGAGGAGAAAAACCTGCTGGACACCGAGGAGGTCAAGATCGAGGAGGTGATCCAGCTCCTGAGGCGATGCGTCGGCACCCAGTTCCGGTGCACGCCGCACCACGTGAGCCGGGAGATACCGGTCTACGTCTTCCAGCCCACGGTGGCGAGGGAGCGCTGGTACATCAAGGCGTATTTCCTGGAAGGCGGTGAAGCGCTTGAGCCGGTCATCTTCATCAGCGTCCACAAGCAACAGTTGGAGTGAGATGAAATTCCTGAAGCGGGGCGATACCTCCCGTGCCATCTGCGAGCGCTGCCAGCGTGTCGTGCCCGTCCGCTTCGACTACGGCACGTTCCGGCTGAGCGAGCCCGAGGTGGACGTTCCCGACGTGCTCCTGGGCTACTGCGCGGAATGCGGCGAGGTGGCCACGGTGCCGTTCCAGTCCTCGCCACGGCTGAACGCGGCGCGGAAACGGGCGGAAGCGCCGCTCGAAGCCCGCGTCCCCCGCCACCTGGAAGACGTGCTCGGCGTCGTGGCGCACCACTACGGACGCGCCGACACCGACTTCCGCGCGACGATCCTGCGCTACTACCTGCATCTACTGGCCGAGGACGCCGGGGTGGCGGACCGCGTACGGGAGCTCGCGCGCTCCGACCTCGCGCGGGGGGCGGCCGACGGCCGCGTGTCGCTGAAGGTCCGGCGGCCGGTGCTGGAGCGCGCCTGGGGCAACGCGCGCAGACACGGGATCCGGCAAAAGTCGGAGATGGTGAGGGGGGTGATCGTCGCCGCCGCACAGGATCTGGAGGGGCGGGACAGGCTGAGCCGCCGCCAGCGCCAGGCGCTCACCGCCATCGCCGCGGCCGGATAGCCGCGGCTCGGGGGCTACGCGCCGCCCTCACTCCGCCGCCAGCCGGTAGCCGACCTTGCGCACGGTGAGGAGGTGGCGCGGGGCTGCCGGGTCGGCCTCCAGCTTGTTGCGCAGCTTGGCCACGTGGGTGTCGATGGTGCGCGTGGCCGCGGGCCACTTGTATCCCCACACCTCCTTCAGCAGCGCGGTGCGCGAGACCACCGCCCCCTGCTTGCGCAGCAGGTGCAGCAGCAGCTCGAACTCCAGGGGCGAGAGCTCCACCGGCTCGCCGTCGCGCTCCACCGTGCGCCGCCGCCCGTCCACCCGCACGCCGCCGAACGCATAGACGTCACCCTCCTCGCCACCCTCGCCGGCGGGCGCCGCGGCGCGGCGGGTGCGCCGCAGGATGGCCTCGATGCGGGCCAGCAGCTCCAGCACCCCCACCGGCTTCACCACGTAGTCGTCCGCGCCGATGCGGAAGCCCTGCACCTTGTCGGCCTCCTGGCTGCGCGCGGTGAGGATGAGCACGGGAACCTCGCACCCCTCCGCCCGCAGCGTGCGCAGCACGCGCATGCCGTCCAGGCGCGGCAGCATCAGGTCGAGCACCACCAGGTCCGGCGCGTGCCCACGCACCGCCTCCAGCGCGGCCGGGCCGTCCGGGGCCAGCTCCACCTCGTAGCCCTCCACCTCCAGGCTCCGCCGCAGCCCGAAGGCCAGGTTGCGGTTGTCCTCCACGATGAGCACGCGGGTCACGGCGCCGCCTCCAGCGCGGGGAACGACGCCACGAAGCGCGCCCCGCCGCCGGGGGCGTCCTCCACGCGCACGCGTCCGCCGCTGCGCGCCACCAGCTCGCGCACGATGGCCAGGCCGATGCCGCTCCCCGCCGTGGCGGCCTCGGCTTCGCGCGGCAGGCGGTAGAACGCGCTCCAGACGCGGCCGCGCTCGGTGGCGGGGATGCCGGGGCCCTGGTCGTCCACGCGCACCTCCACCGCGCCGTCGCGCCGGGCGACGGCGAGCGTCACCGCCTGGCCCGGCGGGCCGTACTTCACGGCGTTGTCCAGGAAGTTCAGGAGCACCTGCCGCAGGTCGTTGGCGTCCGCGTGCACCGCCGCGCGCTCGTCCAGCTCCAGCCGCACCTCGGCGCCGGCCGAGCGCGCCAGCGGGGCGAAGGCGGCCGCCGTCTCGCGCGCCAGCGGCGCCAGCGCCACGGCCGCGCGCGCCGGCGCGTGCTCGCGACGGCCCAGGCGCGAGAACTGGAGCACGTTGTCCACCAGGCGGATGAGGCGCCGCGTCTCCTGCTCCACGATCTCCAGCGCCCGCTCGCGCTCGTCGTCGCGGGCCAGCCGGCGCAGCCGCAGCAGCTCCACGAAGAGCAGCACCTGCTGCAGCGGAGTGCGCAGCTCGTGCGACACGTCCGCCACGAACCCCTCGCGCAGGCGCACCAGCTCGTGCTCGCGGCGGAGCTGGAAGAGCGCGGCCGCCAGCAGCACCGCGGTGACGCCCAGCAGCCCCAGCGCCAGGGGGAGCCGCGAGCGCGGGAGCCCGCCGATCACCAGCCGCGGCAGCAGGTCGGGGCGCAGGTGGACGGTGACGACCAGCCCCGTGAACTGCTCGCGCAGCGCGTGGCGCCCGGCGAACTCCGCCGCGTACTGCACCGGCGAGCGGTAGAGCACCGCGCCCGCGGTGTCTGCCACCACGATGGAGAGGAGGGAGTCGTTCGGCGTCTCGCCCGCCAGCGTGGGCGGGAGCGCCTGGGCCTGCTGCTCGGCCAGGCGGAAGACGCTGCTCCCCCCGTCCGCGCGGAAGCAGGTGTTGAAGCCGTACACCACCGCCCCACCGTCCGGGGCCTCGCGCAGCGTGTAGATCACCTGCTGGGGCCGCCCCTCCGGCGCGCCGAAGAGGAAGGCGAAGAGCCAGCCGGCGCGGTACTCCGCCGGGCGGATGCCGGCCCGCAGCCAGCGCGCCAGCGCGGGCGACACGGACGCCCCGGTGGTGGCCAGCGCGCCGGTGCGCAGGTCCAGCCGGAACCAGTAGCGCGCGCCGGCCGGGAGCGCGCCGCGGCAGCGGTTGAACTCGGCCGTGTCGGCGGCCAGCACCGCGGGCGGGGGGAGGGCGCCGGCGGAGGCGTGCATGGCCAGGTCCACGGGATGGAAGGCGTAGCCGAGCTCGCGGTTGAGGAGCCGCCCCGTGCTGCTGCCGACCAGGTAGGCCGCGAAGCCGGCGTAGTCGCGCACGGTGCGCTCGGCGGTCGCCCGGTGGTAGCGGGCCACCGCCTCGGCCCGGAAGGCGAGCGCGCCGGCGATCACCAGCACCAGCGCCAGGAGCACCGCCAGCACGGGCCGCCGGGGCGGGCGGAAGGGGGAGATCTGCACCCCGGGAAGTTGCCGCGCCGGCGCGCGCGGACGCAAGCGACTTCACACGTCGTTCACAATTCATTTGCGGGAGATTCACACCGCGTCCACTCCCCTTTGCACGGGGCCGGGTAGGTTGGACCGTACCCGCGGCTTCCGCTTCCCCCCGATCCCCCGGAGCAGCCCCATGCGCAACGCACGTCTCCTCGCCCCGCTCCTGCTGGCGCTCGGCCTGGCGCCGGCGCCCGCCCCCGCCCAGGCCGCCCTCGGCGGCGCCGAGCTGTACCCCATCGACCGCTGGCACTCGAACGTGGAGTTCACGGTGCGCTTCATGGGGCTGTCGCGGGTGCGCGGCCGCTTCAACGACTTCTCCGGCGCCGTCGTCTTCGACCCGCGCGACCCTGCCCGCTCCTCCGTCACCGCCGTCATCCGCACCGCCAGCGTGGACACCGACGTGTCCCAGCGCGACGAGCACCTGCGCAGCCCCGACTTCTTCGACGCCGAGAAGTTCCCCCGCATCACCTTCCAGAGCACCTCCGTGCGGCGCGCGGCGGACGGCTTCGTGGCGCGCGGGCCGCTCACCATCCGCGGCGTCACCCGCGAGGTCGAGATCCCCTTCGCCGTGCTCTCGCCGCGCGCCATCAGCGACGGCTGGGGGAACCGGCGCGTGGCCTTCGAGGGGCGCGTGCGGCTGAACCGCAAGGACTTCGGCGTGGTGGGGAACAACTTCTGGAACCAGACCATCGACCTCACCAGCCTGGCCGTGGCCGACGAGGTGGAGGTGACGCTCTCCATCCAGGCGCGGGTGATGAACATGGAGCGCATCACCTGGGACGCGCGCGCGAAGCCCTCCATCGGCGAGGTGCTGGACGCGGCGGTGCAGGCGCAGGGGGTGGAGGCGGCGCTGCGGCGCTACCGCGAGCTGCGGTCCACGCAGCCGGAGGCGTACAACTTCGCCGCCGGCGAGCTGAACAAGCTCGGGTACCGGCTCGTCCAGCGCGGCCGCCCGGCCGACGCGGTGCGCATCTTCGCCCTGGTCGCGCAGGAGCACCCGGACGACTGGAACGCGCACGACTCCCTCGGCGAGGCGTACGCGCACGCCGGCGACCGGGAGCGCGCCCTGCGGGCGTACGAGCGGGCGCTGGCGCTGAACCCGTACGCCCCCTCGGCGCTGGAGATGCTCCGCCGGCTGCGCGGCACGCCCGGGGCCCTCACGCTGCACTGACGCGCCTCGTCACGCCCCTCGCTCGGCTCGTCCCGGGACCGCTTGCCGCGCCCTCCCCGGCGCGGCAATCTTCTCCCCATGAAAATCCCCGGAACCGCGCTCCTGGCCGCCGCCCTCTGCGCCCTGCCCGCGGCGCTCCCCGCCCAGCCCGACAGCGCGCTGGCGGCCGCCCTGCGCGAGCACCGGCACACCCTGGGCATCGACGCCGCCGGCCGGCTCACGGGCCCCGGCGCGCGGCTCCTCCTCGACGCCGGGCGCGCGTCGCAGTTCTTCCTCGTCGCCGAGGAGCACGGCGTCGCCCAGGTGCCGCAGCTGGCGACGGCGCTCTTCCGCGAGCTGGCGCCCCACGGGTACCGGCACCTGGCCATCGAGACGGGACACGCGACCGCCGCCCAGCTCAACCGCCTGGCGCTGGAGGCCGATCCCGAGCAGGCCACCGGCGCGTGGGTGCGCGCGCACTGGCCCGGAGTGTTTTTCTTCAACCTGCGCGAGGAGGCGCGGCTGCTGGCCGAGGCGGTGGCCGCGGCCGGGCGGCGCGACGACGTGCTCTGGGGGGTGGACTACGACATCATGGCGGACCGCTGGGTCCTCCTGCGCCTGCGCGAGCTGGCCCCGACTCCCGCGGCGCGGGGCGCGGCGGAGCGGCTGAAGGCGCACGCGGACTCGCTGCTGGAGGCGGCGCTGGCGGCGGGGAACCCGGGGATGGTGCTGATGTTCGCCCCGTCGGCCGCGCGGGTGGCGGAGGTGCGCCGCGCGTACGCGCCCGCGCCCGGGAGCGAGGCGGAGGCCATCCTGGAGCTGATGGAGGAGACGCTGCGCATCAACGCGGCCTGGCGCGAGGGGCGCTTCCACGAAAGCAACGTGCTGCGCGCCGCCCACCTCAAGCGCCGGTTCATGCAGCACTACCGGCGGGCGGGCGAGCCGGAGCCGCGGGTGATGGTGAAGCTGGGGGCCAACCACCTGATGCGCGGCCGCAACTGGACCAACACCTTCGACCTGGGGACGCTGGCGCACGAGCTGGCCG
>DASUNK010000649.1:0-11816 GCA_036277195.1 Longimicrobiaceae bacterium
CGCCCAGCGGCACCGGCTTCCGCAGCATCAACGTGGCGCTGCGGCAGGAGTTCGTGCTCTACGCCAACGTCCGCCCGGTGCGCACCCTGGTCCCCGGCGGGCGCTACGAGGGGATCGACCTGGTGCTGGTGCGCGAGAACACCGAGGGGCTCTACAGCGGGGTGGAGCACTACATCGGCATCGGCGACGACCCACGCGCCGCCGCCGAGAGCGTGATGCTGGTCACCCGCTTCGGCGTCAACCGCATCCTGCGCTACGCCTTCGAGTACGCCGTGAACAACCGGCGGAAGAAGGTGACGCTGGCCCACAAGGCCAACATCCTCAAGTACACGCAGGGGCTCTTCCTCGACATGGGGAAGGAGATCGCGCAGGAGTACGCGGGGCGGGTGGAGTTCGAGGACCGGATCATCGACGCCACCGCCATGCTGCTGGTGATGGACCCGCACCGCTTCGACGTCATCGTGTGCGAGAACATGTTCGGCGACATCCTCTCGGACGAGATCGCGGGGCTGGTGGGAGGGCTGGGGCTGGCGCCGGGGGCCAACATCGGCGAGGGGGCGGCCATCTTCGAGGCGGTGCACGGCTCCGCGCCGGACATCGCGGGGAAGAACATCGCCAACCCCTCGGCGCTGCTGATGGCGGCGGTGATGATGCTGCAGCACCTGGGGATGGCGGAGCCGGCCGCGCGCATCCGCGAGGCGCTGGAGGCGGCGGTGCGCGAGCAGGACACGCTGACGCCGGACCTGGGCGGCACGGCGGGGACGGACCAGTTCACCGACGCGCTCATCCGCCGCCTGCGATGAGCCCCACCGCCGACGAGGCACCGCAGCCCTTCGTCTGCCGCAACTGCGGCCGGCGCTACGAGGACGAGGAGGCCGACCGCCACGGCTGGTGCGCCGCCTGCCGGCAGCTGCTGGTGCGGCGGGCGACCACCTGGGCCTGGGGCCCGGCGGCGGTGGTGGCGGCGGCCTTCGTGGCGGTGCTGGCGGCCACCGGCGGCTTCTACTCGCGCTTCCTGGTCGGCTACCTGGCGGTGGGCGCCCTGCTGGCGTGGGGGGTGTTCAAGGTGGCGCGCCGGGTGTTCTTCGACGTCTTCCGCGCGCGCGGCGTCCCCGCGCCGGTGAAGGAGGAGTGAGGAGCGATGCTGCGCGGCTTCCTGGCGTCTCCCTGGATCAACGTGGTGGCGGCCATCGTGGGCGGGGTGCTCTTCGGCTTCGGGCTGGGCACGCTCCCGCGCGGCTTCTCGGTGCTGAGCGCGGTGTGGACGGTGCTGGGGCTCATCCTCCTCTGGTGGGCGATCATGGACCGGCGGAAGACCCGCCCCGGCACGCCGGAGAGCGAGGCGGACGGGTCGCACACCATCGAATGACGGCAGTCCTGAGTCCCAAGTCCTGAGTCCTGTAAAGTTCGCGGCGTGCGGCGGCGACTGAGCACAGCACACGCTGTTCAGGACTTAGGACTCAGGACTTGGGACTCAGGACTTAGGACTTAGGACTTAGGACTTAGGACTCAGGACTCAGGACTCAGGACTCAGGACTCAGGACTTCAACTTTTGCCCCCGGGCCGCCGCCGGTGTAGTTTCCCCCCGCCCAAGGGTCGGGCTCCCGCCCCGACCGCCCGATCCGGCCCCGGAAGACCCCGATGAGCACCACGCTGCCGCCGCTCGCCATCGAGCTTTCCCCTACCGCCACCCGGCTCGGCGCGGCCGAGCGCGCGGCGCTGCTGACCGACCCCGGCTTCGGCCGGGTGTTCACCGAGCACATGGTCACCATCCGCCACACCCGCGAGCGGGGGTGGCACCAGGCGCGGCTGCAGCCGTACGGGCCGCTCGCCATCCCCCCCGCCACGCTGGTGCTGCACTACGCCCAGGCCGTCTTCGAGGGGCTCAAGGCGTACCGCCAGCCCGACGGGGGCGTGTCGCTCTTCCGGCCGGAGCGGAACGCCGTCCGCTTCCAGCGCTCCGCCGAGCGGCTGGCCATGCCGCCGCTCCCCGAGGAGCTGTTCATGGAGTCGATCCGGGTGCTGCTGGAGACGGACCGCGACTGGGTGCCCGACGCCGCCAGCGAGGCCAGCCTCTACCTGCGCCCCCTCCTCTTCGCCACCGATCCCTTCCTGGGGGTTCGCCCCGGCACCGAGTACCTCTACTGCCTGATGGCGTGCGCGGTGGGGTCGTACTTCCCGCGCGGGGTGAAGCCCGTCACCGTCTGGGTCTCGCGCGAGTACACCCGCGCCGCCCCCGGCGGCACCGGCGAGGCCAAGTGCGCCGGCAACTACGCCGCCAGCCTGGTGGCGCAGGCGCAGGCGGTGGAGCGGGGGTGCGACCAGGTGGTGTGGCTCGACGCGGTGGAGCACCGCTGGGTGGAGGAGATGGGGGGGATGAACATCTTCTTCGTCTTCGCCGACGGCACGCTGGTGACTCCCGCGCTCACCGGCACCCTCCTCCCCGGCGTCACCCGCGAGAGCATCCTGGCCCTGGCCGCCGACCTGGGGCTGCGGGCCGAGGAGCGCCGCATCTCCACCGACGAGTGGCGCGAGGCGGCGCGCAGCGGCCGCATGACCGAGGCGTTCGCCTGCGGCACCGCCGCCGTGGTCACCCCCATCGGGCGGGTGAAGGGCGCCGACGGCGAGTTCACGCTGGGCGACGGCGAGCCCGGCCGCATCACCATGGGCGTGCGCGCCGCGCTCCTCGACCTCCAGTACGGCCGCGCCCCCGACGCGCACGGCTGGATGCACCGCATCTTCTGACGAAAAACTCCAGCACAAAGGGATATGGCCAGGTTCCAGGGCGTAGACTACTACGACGTCGACGCGCTCCTCTCCGAGGAGGAGCGCATGATCCGCGATACCGTCCGCGAGTGGGTGGACACCGAGCTCCTCCCCGTCATCAACGACGCCTACGTCGGGCGCTACCTGCCGAAGCAGCTGATCCCGGGGATGGCCGAGCTGGGGATCTTCGGCGCCAACCTCCTCGAGGAGTACGGCTGCGCCGGGCTCAACAACGTGGCGTACGGGCTCATCATGCAGGAGCTGGAGCGCGGCGACTCGGGGATCCGCTCCTTCGCCTCGGTGCAGGGCGCGCTCTGCATGTACCCGATCTACGCCTTCGGCAGCGAGGAGCAGAAGCACCGCTACCTGCCGCGCATGGCCGCGGGCGAGGTGATCGGCTGCTTCGGGCTCACCGAGCCGGACTTCGGCTCCAACCCCGGCGGCATGCGCACCCGCGCCACCAGGACCGCCGACGGCTGGGTGCTCAACGGCGCCAAGATGTGGATCACCAACGGCTCCACCGCCCACCTCGCCATCGTCTGGGCCAAGACGGGGGAGATGGACGACACCAAGTCCATTCGCGGCTTCATCGTCCCCACCGACACCCCGGGCTTCACCGCGCGCGACCAGAAGGGGAAGCTCTCCCTCCTGGCCAGCGACACCTCGGAGCTGGTGCTGCAGGACGTGCGCGTGGGCGAGGACGCCCTCCTCCCCGGCTCGGGCGGCCTCAAGAGCCCGCTGATGTGCCTGACGCAGGCGCGCTACGGCATCGCCTGGGGCGCGGTGGGCGCGGCCATGGCGTGCTACGACGAGGCGCTGTCGTACGGCAAGAACCGGGTGCAGTTCGGCAGCACCCCGATCGCCGGCACGCAGATCCAGCAGGTGCGGCTGGCCGAGATGCTCACCGAGATCACCAAGGCCCAGCTCCTCTGCTGGCGCCTCGGGCGGCTGAAGGACGAGGGGAAGCTGCGCCCCGAGCAGGTGTCGCTGGCCAAGCGCAACAACGTGAACATGGCCTGCGAGACCGCCCGCGAGGCCCGGCGGCTGCTGGGGGCCAACGGCATCCTGGTGGAGTACCAGGCCATGCGCCACATGGCCAACCTGGAGTCCGTCTACACCTACGAGGGCACCCACGACGTGCACGCCCTCATCCTGGGGAACGACGTCACCGGCCTGGCGGCGTTCTGAAGCTCCCGGCGCCGTAAGGCGTTGGGGGACAGGGACTTGCGCTCCAGACGCCGGTAGGGTATACTTGAGGGTCCGCGCGACGGCCGAGCGCCGTGGCGCGGGCCCGGCAGCGCCCGGAAAGCGGGGCGCGCGGGGTTGACGGGAAGGGGGGATTCGGTTACACTATCCCTCCTTGTTCGCCAGCGCACCGGTAGCTCAATTGGCAGAGCAGGGGACTCTTAATCCCAAGGTTGTAGGTTCGATTCCTACCCGGTGCATTCCGCGCGGAACGCGCGAGTAGGACTGACGTTTGTGCGCCCGTAGCTCAGCTGGATAGAGCGTCTGACTACGGATCAGAAGGTCGGGAGTTCGAATCTTCCCGGGCGCACCTTCCAGATGCGGCGTGAACGCCCTGCGCGCCACGCCGCTTCCAATCGGTGCCAGTCGCGGACTGTCACGCTCCTGTGGCGGAACTGGTAGACGCGCTAGATTCAGGATCTAGTGGGCGCAAGCCCGTGGAGGTTCGAGTCCTCTCGGGAGCACTGTCCGCGACATGGCGCCGGTTGGGGATGCCCAGGTGCTGAAACTGGTAGACAGGCCAGACTAAGGATCTGGTGCCTTAACCGGCGTGGAGGTTCGAGTCCTCTCCTGGGCACTGTTTGACAACTGCGGTCGGGAGGCGAGTGAGGATCGCGGCGCCGCGTGCGGCGCCGAGGAAAGTCCGAGCTCCGCAGGGCAGGGTGCCGGCTAACGGCCGGGCGCCGTGAGGCGACGGAAAGTGCAACAGAGAGCAGACCGCCGATGGCTCCCCGCCGGGGAGCACAGGCAAGGGTGAAAGGGTGCGGTAAGAGCGCACCGCGCGCCTGGCAACAGGCGTGGCACGGCAAACCCCACCCGGAGCAAGGCCAAGCAGGAACGAGGGGTGGCCCGCCCCGCGGGGAGCATTCGCTCCGCACAGTTCCGGGTAGGCCGCACGAGGCCGCCGGCGACGGCGGTCCCAGAGAAATGATCCTCCTCCGCGCCGCGAGGCGCGGGTGACAGAACTCGGCTTACTCCGCCTCCCGGCCCGCATCTGCGCGCTCGTAGCTCAGCTGGATAGAGCGTCGGCCTCCGGAGCCGAAGGTCACAGGTTCGAATCCTGTCGGGCGCACTGCTCGTAAACCCCCGTGGTTGCTGCACTTGCAGCGGTCGCGGGGGTTCGTACTCATACGCGTTTCGCGTCACGCGCCCGGCAACATTCGCACGTTTCGGGTGGGTCGGCTCAATGACGGCTCCGAGCTCGGCCCACTCAATCGCGGTACGTGTGAACTCATGCTTCAAAGCCCAAAGCACCACGGCTTCACAGGCCGCGCCAACCTGGCGCGGATCGATGGTGACCGGATTTTCCTTCGCGGACGCGAAGGTGTCGAGCGCATCGATCAATTCACCGGCGCACGTGCGCGCATCTCGCCGTTTCTCCAGCACGTCGCGGGTCGCCGGTTTGAACAGCACGGCCCGGACGTCGGGGGTGGACTCCGCCCAATCCCGCAGATGACGAACATCCTGCCAAAGCACAAGCCCGAGCGAAACTAGACGCCAGGCCCATCGCCTTCGTCGAACCCCCGACGATCCAGGAACGCAGTGGACGCACCCGTAATAGTGCCACGGGCATCACGTTTCTGTATTGCGGCGGCGTATTGAGACTGGTTTGCGGCCCCCAATATCCCCACTTGCGTACGAATTGTCTCTGAGATGACCCGGATCCTCCTGGGTGAAGCGGCTGGTTCGTTGAGCTCGAAGCGTGCACCCGCGTGGAGCCACTCCCAGGGAGCGGCCTCCACGATGAAGCTGACCTTCGCCGCCTACACCTCGCCGAGGTGCCCCAGCCCGCGCAGCAGCGGCTCCAGATACTGCTTCAGGACAGGCCCCAGCATGGCCCGGAACCCCGGGTGCTCCTTGAACTCGACGGCAAGGTTCTCCAGGAACGATGCGCCGACCAGGTCCCTGACGTGTCCTCCCCCGTCCCGGGCCGCCCGCTCGAGGAGCGAGAGCAGCTGGGACAGGGAAGGGCTCGCCTCGCCGCCACCCGCGAGCCGTTCGTACTCCCCGAAGGCGTAACGGCTCACGTCTCCCATGAAGACGTGCGGGAGCAGCTCCTCGTAGAAGTCCAGGTGCTCTTCCAGCAGCCCGCGCAGGGCGGGGATCGCGGCCGCCAGCTCGTGGACCAGGTTTTCCGATTCGTTCATTGGGTTCTCCCGGCTGCGAGCGCCTCGGCTACGGCCTGCTGCAGGTCCGCCAGTAAGTTGCGTGCCACCTCCTTGTCGGGGTCGTCGGCATTCGGATTCCGCCTGAGCCACCGGTTGAGCGCATTGATATACTGCTGCCCCTTCATCAGGTGCCAGATCCCCTCGGTCGGCTGGCCGGTCGCGGTCTCGTTGCGGATGGCATCGGCGGTGCTGCCGCTGCCGATCCGGCGCGGGTTGTGTGCGCCCTTGTACAGGTCGCGGACGATGTAGCCCAGGGTGCGCGACGAGACGACCGGAATCAACGCGGCCGCCCCGGCGAGGATTCGACCCCCCGTCCCGACGCGCTCGCCCGTGATCAGGTTGCGGCCGGTTACCGCCGTGATCGCATCGCTCGCGTCCCCCAGCGGCGACATCCCCACGGCGGCATCGGCGCGCTCGCGCCCGCTCAACGCGAGGAAGTTCCGGATCCCCCGCTTCAACGCGTCCAGGCAGAGCTGCGGGAACATGACGCAGGGGTTCGACGCCGCGTTCAGCCCGAAGGGATCCGAGCTCCCCACCGGATCGCCCCCGGCGTAGCCGTACTGGTTGAGCCCGCCGGCCAGGCCGACCGGGTCCTCCTGGGTGAAGCGTCCCGTCGCGGGGTCGTAGTAGCGATTGCGGCGGTAGAGCAGTCCCGAGGCGTCCTGCTGGTCCTCCAGCACGCCCCCCATCCACACCGTGTCCCCGGCGCTGTTGACCACCCGGGCGTTCGGGCGCGGACCGTAGGCGTCCCAGGCCAGCCGCCAGGCCGCGCCCAGGCAGCGGCCCTGCGGCCACGCCAGGCAGATCTGCCGCTTCCCGTCCGCGAAGGCGAGGAAGGGCGCCTGCCCCCGCTCGTTCCAGAGGGGGAGAGCGGCGAAGGTGGGCCACCGCCGGTAGTCGGCGCCGGCGTAGGCGGGATGGTCGCCCAGCCCCATGCGGATGGCGCTGAGCGGCTGGTCGATGCCGGGCCCGTGCGTGAGGAGCACCGATCCCAGCAGCAGGTTGGCGTCGAAGCCCTCGACGCTGGGGCGCGGGGCAGGGGGCCCGTCGTTCTCGCGCTCGTCGTCGGCCGCCTGGATCTCGTAGAGCACCTGCGCGCCGTCCCACACCGTGCGCCGCACCCGGTCGAAGTTGCACCAGTGCCGCGCGCCGCTGCACCACCCGCGCGCGCGCACCCAGACGCGCCGCCCCAGCGCGTCGTAGCGGTGCTCCTCCCAGGTGGCGTGCTGCAGGTCGATCTCCTGCCAGCTCCGGGCGTCCACCGCCCGCAGCCTGCCGTCCGCCCCGTAGTAGGCGGCGCGGTCCACGCCGTAGAAGGTGGGGATCGCGTCTCCGTCGGAGGGTTCCGTGGGGTCGCTCTTCGACTGGAAGAACAGGTTCCCCGCACGGTCGAACCTGTAGACGGTGCGCCGCGGGTTCTCCCGGGTCTCCCGGATGCGGCCGGTGGAGGGCTCGTAGAGGGAGGTGGTGTTGGTGGTGCTCAGCGTCCCCAGCGGGGGGCGGGTGATCCCCGGCCCCGCTCCGCTCGTCTGCGTGCTCCCGGTGCTCTGGATGACGTTGGCCAGCGCGTCGTAGCGGAGCTGCGACGTGGTGGTCCCGGTGACGGTGTTGCCCTGCCCGACCAGCCCCTGCGCGGTGTAGTGGTTGCGGATCAGATGCCCCAGCCCCGAGTACGCGGCGGTCATCTGCTGCTGGCCCGCGCCCGTGTCGGTGCTCTGCACCACTTTCCCCCGCCCGTCGTAGGTGAGGGTCACGGTGCTGAGGGTGTTGCTCACCGCCGGCACGCGCAGCCGGTAGAGGCTCAGCCGCCCGTCCGCGTCGAAGGCGTAGGCGTGGCGCATCCCGGCGGGGAGCGCCAGCGTGTCCGGCAGTCCGCGTGCGCCGTAGGTGTAGCGGAAGAGGTTGCCCAGGGGATCGGTGACGCGCGCCGGCGCGCCGGTGGCGGGGTCGTAGGCGTAGCGGGTGGGCACCCCCTCCGCGGGCGCGAGCTGGGACGGGTGGGTGAGGGTGGAGCGGCGGCCGTTCAGGTCGTAGCCGTGCTCCAGCACGTAGAGGTGCTGGGTCCAGTCGTTCCGCTCCAGCGTCTGCACCCGGAGCGTGTCCACCCGGAGGAGCCCGTTGGGGAAGTACGCGCGGCGCACCTGCGCGTCCGCGTTGTCGGCCCGCGTCAGGTTCCCCATCGCGTCGTAGGCGAAGACGGCGCTGTCGGCCGCGATGCGGTAGCTGCAGTCGGGGTGGGTCGGGTAGGCCGGGTACACGTGCCGCATGTACATGGCCTCGGTGACCATGCCGCAGCTCGGGCCGCCCGCGAGGTTCGGGAGCCATCCCCAGATGGAGTCGTAGCGCACGGCCGAGTGGTAGCGCACCACCGGCCGGTCGAGGGCGTCGTAGCGGATGCGGAGGGTGTCGCCCCGGCGGGTGAGGGTCCACACCGGGTTGCCGGCCGGGTCGTAGACGGTGGTGTCGCGGGGGTTGTCGGCCCAGGTGGCGGGGGTGGTGTCCGGCGCCAGCTCGGCCACGACCCTCCCCAGCCCGTCGTGCTCCCACCGGGTCGTGATGGTGCCGACCCCGGCCGAGTCGGGGACGGAGCGGCGGGAGACGAAGCGGACGTTCCCCTCCTCGTCGTAGTCGGTCTCCACCACCACCCGCTGCGAGTCGGCGATCAGCACGCCCCCGGCGTGCATGGGCGGACCGAAGCTCTCGCCCCGCCGCGGCCGGCCCATCACGTCGTAGACGGTGGTGTCGCTCTGGAAGAGCCCCTGCGCGTTGATCGGCGTGCGGGTGCGGATCACCCGGCCGATCTCGTCGCTCAGCACCTCGGTGGGGAAGCCGAGCGGCGAGACCGCGGCGCTCAGGTTGCCGCGCGCGTCGTACTGGAAGGTCCGCGTGTGGCCGCCCGGCTCGGTGACGGACGCCGGCAGCCCCGGCGCCTGCGGGTCGCTGGCCGGCCGGTAGGCGAAGGCGACGCGACGCGCCGGGTCGCTCCCCGGCTGCGTCCACTCCACGTTCCCCTGCGCGTCGTACTGGGTGAGCGAGACCTCGCCCTCGGGGAGGGTCGCGCGCGTGGGCGCGTCCCAGTACGGATCCCACTCGTAGAGCGTGGTGGCGTAGCGCCCGTCCACCGCGTGGCTCCAGTCGGTGGTGGCGGCCAGGTTGCCGCGCTCGTCGTAGGTGGCGCTCACCCGCCACCCGTTGGGGTGCAGCAGCGAGGTGACCTGGCCGGGCCACGACGGGTCGCGGCGGTAGACCAGCGTGACGTTCCCCAGCGCGTCCCGCACCTGCCAGGGCGCGCCGTGGCGGTCCACCCACAGGCGCGTGCGGTCCACCGCGTCGGCGTGGGGGCGCGGGCCGTCGATCTGGGTGTACTGGTCGGCGAGCGCCACCGGCGCCAGGACGCCCCGGGTCTCGGCGGCCAGGAAGGTGACGCGCACGTCGTCGGCGGTGGAGGGGGTGCCGAGCGTCTGGGTGGCGTCGGTGAGCCGGCCGGTGAAGTCGAAGTCGAAGGTGGTGGGGAAGCCGCGCCGGTCGGTGCGGCTGAGGATGAGCGGGAGCGTGTTCCCCGCCGCGTAGCCGAAGCCGACGTCGTGGTCGTCGGGGTCGGTGAGCCGGGTGACGCGGCCGGCGGCGTCCATCGCCACCTGCACCGTGCGGGCCTGTCCGCCCACGGAGGGCGCCACCACCCGGCTCAGGCGGCCGCCGGGATGGTCGTACTCGAAGGCGTAGCCGAGACCCGGATCGAAGACGGCGCCCCGGGGCAGGCTGGCGCGCGTCAGCCGGTTGGTGGCCAGGTTCCACTCGAAGTCGGTCCAGTGCCCCGCCCGGTTGCGGGTGCGCAGGTGGCGCCCCGCCGAGTCGTAGCGCACCTCCACCCGGTGCGGGAGCAGCCGGACGTACTGCCGCGTGCCCGGCTCGTAGCGCAGCGTGTCCGGCCGGTCGTAGGCGTCCGCCGCCCAGGTGTTCGGCGCGCCGGTGGGGCGGTACACGTGCGTGCTCCCGTCGCCGCCGATCCACAGCTTCTCGCCGCCGCCGATATCCAGCAGGCTCTCCAGCCCCGCCAGCCACCAGCCGGCGCCGAACGGGCTCCCGATCCGGCTCACCACCACCAGCCGCCCCGGCCAGGACGCCGACGTGGTCTGGCCGTTCGCGTAGGTGGCGGTCAGCGCCAGCGTGTACGGGTAGACGCCCGTCGGCAGGTGCCGCCCGTCGAGCACCACGGCGAAGCGGTGCAGGGGAGGGGGGACGTCGGCCGGGAGCGGGACGATCTGCAGCCCCGTCCAGGTGCGGACGGCGGAGTCGCCGCTCGCCAGGCGCAGCACCGCGCGGACCTGGGTGACGGGAGACGGGTTCGGCGCGCTGCTCGCCGGGGGACCCCAGCTCACCGCCACCGCCGGGCGCGGCTGCGCGTGCTGGCTGTTGTAGAGGAGCACGGGCGTGCGCGCGGTGCCGAGCACGCGCGTGGTGGGGAGCGCGTGCGCCAGCCGCAGGTCGCCGCCCTCGAAAGCGGCGCCGGGGCCGGCGCGCGCGACCACGAAGCCGGCCCGGTCCAGCCGGGTGCCCTCGCCCCCCTGGTTGACGATCCCCGGCTCGGCGGGCGTGCGCACGTCGACCAGCACGGTGCCCGAGTCGCGGCGCGCGTCGTCGTCGCTCCGCCACGCCCGCAGCGAGACGGCCGGGGCGGCGGCGAGCCCCGCCGGCGCCACCACCGTGTATCCCACCCCCACCGCGGCCACCTCGCCGGGCGCCAGGCTCAGGGCGGTGCGGCTGGCGGTGCACCCGGTGAGCGGCCCGCCGCAGACGGCCTGCAGCGTGAACGCGGCGGGGACGTTCCCGGCGTTCCGCACCGTGAAGGTCTCCGTCGCCCGCTCGCCCGCCCCGCGGACGACCGTCTTCCCGTCCGGGAGCACCGCCACCGCCGGGCCGGCGGTGCCGAAGACGTAGAAGGCCGTGGCGCTCCCCTCCAGCCCGGCCCCGTCGGTGATGCGGGCGAGCAGGACGTTCTCGCCCGGGCTCAGGGTGAGCGTCGCGGTGGACCGGTAGGCGAAGGCGCAGTCCTCCCCCGGCGTGGCGGTCGTCCAGGTGGTCGAGACCGCCTGCCCGTTCAGGGTGACGGACCGGGCAGACGCGTTGAGCGAGTAGTTGTCGCACCAGTGGATGGTGACCGTCAGGCCCGCGCCGAGGAACGACCCGCCGGCCGGCTCCAGCGTGACGGTGGGCTCCGCGGTGTCGGCGGGGCACTCGGGGTTGCCGGGGTCCGGCTCGAGGCACTGCGCCTGCGCGGCCCGCGGCGCGAGTCCGCCGAGGAGGAGGAGGAGCGCGGCGGCGAGCAGCAGGCCACCGCGCTTGAGCCGTTCGCTTTGGCTGATCATAGGGCAGCCTCGTCGAGGAGAGGCGAGAAGGGCGCCTGCACCGCCACCCGCATACCCCATCAACGTACCTTGTGAGCCCAAAGTGACGGGAAAGTACGGATCAGGTTTGATCACTTAGCGTCGGCACACCTGCAATTACAAGAGCGTACGCCGAGTTGGCGGGACGTTCGAGTGGTCCAGCGGCAGTGGAAAATCGGTACAGGCTGTCACGTAGCGCGGGGGAGAACCGTTCGCCGAAGGTCACGGTATCTGGCTCGTTAGCGGCGATACT